>DATDNV010000672.1:0-11606 GCA_036518075.1 Thermoanaerobaculia bacterium | reverse complement strand
CTTTGGAGGATCGCCGCCCGGATCCCCTGTTTTCGGGTGGCCCAGCCCTGAATCCCGGTCATTAAACTCGCGGAAGAGTGTCTGTCTGCGGGCCCCTCAAACGTCTTATAGGCGAGAGGACGAGAACAGGAGGCCAGCCATGCTGGACATCGAACTTTTCGCCAAGATCCACGCGTCGCCCGATCGGGTCTACCGGGCGTTGACGACGGCCGACGGGATTCGCAGCTGGTGGGCACGGGAGGCCAGCGTCGCCCGAGTTGAAGGGATCGAGGAGCCGGGCCATTTCGAGCATCGGATCCTCACCCGAATCCGGCTCGATGAGCTTCAGCCCGCTGTCCGGACTCGGTGGAAGACGATCTTGTCCGCATCGCCGGGTTGGGCTGGGACCACGATCACGTTCGATCTACGCGCCGAGGGAAGCTGCACGTTTCTTTCACTGGTTCATAGCGGCTTCACCGATGACGGCGAGACGTACGCGCGGACGGCGGCGTTGTGGGCCCGGTATCTGCTCAGTCTGCACCGCTACGTCGAAGCGGGAGAGGGCCGACCCACTTTGGCGGCGTGAATCCGGAAGGAGAGCCAATGAATGAATTGACCGATCTCGTTCGAGCGAGAAAAGCCTCGGCATCCCCCGAGTGGGGACAGAACCTCGAGCTTGCCGCTCGCGCGATTCAAGAGGTGCTCTGCCGCATGTTCGAGCGTGTGACAAGAGTCCTCATGGCCTAGGGCGACGAAAACCAAAACGCAAAGAAGGAGGCACCATGAGCGAGTTCGTATTTCTGTACCGCGGAGGCGAGGGCGGAAAGGCTCCCGAGAGATATCAACAGATGATGGAGAAGTGGATGGCCTGGTTCAAAGAGCTCGGCGCGAAAGGCCACCTCAAGGACCGGGGCCTGCCGCTCGAAAGCGCGGGCAAGCTCGTCCGGGGCAAGAAAAAGCTGGTGATGGACGGTCCGTTTGCCGAAGCCAAGGACGTCATCGGAGGCTTTACGCTCATCGAAGCAAAGGATCTGGGACAGGCAGTCGAGCTTTCCAAGGGCTGCCCCATCTTCGAGGTCGACGGCGCCGTGGAAGTTCGTCCGGTCCGGAGGCTTGACGTCTGACATCGACTTCGACGGCCCGCGATTTCCAAGTAACGTGGTCCAGAACACATGGCATACGACGAAGGGCTGGTGAACCGTGTCCGAGCAGCCCTGGGGAAGGCTCCTCGTATCGAAGAGAAGAAGATGTTCGGCGGCATCCTGTTCATGGTGCGCGGAAAGATGTGCGTCAGCGTCGGCAACGACCGATTGATGTGCCGGATCGATCCAGCAATCCACGACGCCGCCGTCCAACGCGAGGGCTGCCGGGCCGTTGTCATGAAGGGACGATCCCTCCGAGGCTACGTGCACGTGGACCGGGAAGCGGTGAAGACCAAGCGCGGCCTGGACTACTGGGTGGCACTGGCGCTGGACTACAACGGTCGGGCACCGAAGAAGCACCGCTGAAACCGGCGCGGGTCCACGTCTCACCGCTCCCCTCGTCCCATTCGACCGGCCGAAACCGCTGGCCGGCCGGGGAATCCCGAATCTCTTCGATCCCGCGCGAACTACATAGGTCATGGAGATCCGCGATGCCTGATCCCGGGAGAGTTCTTTCAGTCAATGTCGGGACTCCACGGCAGTTCGAGTACAACGGCCGGCCCGCGAAGAGCGCAATCTGGAAGTTCCCTGTCAGCGGTCCTGTCGAGGCACGCGGCGTCAACCTCGCGGGAGACGACCAGGCGGATCGCGGCGCTCACGGGGGGCCCGACAAAGCCGTTTATGCCTACGCGGTCGAAGATGCCCGCTGGTGGGAACGGGAGATCGGCCGCCCGTTCGTTTTCGGGGAGTTCGGCGAGAATCTGACGACGGAGGGCATCGCCGTCAACGATTCGCCGATCGGCGAGCGCTGGCAGATCGGCACGGCCGTTTTCGAAGTCTCCGAGCCGCGGATTCCCTGCTGGCGGCTGGGCGTTCGGATGAAGGACAGCCAATTTCTGCGCCGCTTCATCGAAGCGCTGCGTCCCGGCGCTTATCTGCGAATCGTCACCGAGGGAAGCCTCGCAGCCGGAGACCCGATCCGGGTCGTCAAGAAGTCGGACACGCAACTGACCGTTCGGGACGTGTTCCGCATCTACAACCGCGATCGCGACGAGGTCGAAAGAATCCTCGCTGTCCCGCAAATGTCCGACGCCTGGAAGCGATGGGCGAGGGATTTCATCGAGAGAACGCGAGGCATTCCGAGCGAAGCGAGCAAGTTCGGCTAGTTCCGGCCAGACTGCGGCGCGTCTGATCTGCCCTCAAGGTCCATTGATCCCGGTTCTCGCCGGTGAAAGCATTGGACCGGCTCCTGAACGGCGCCGGTAGAGACGACGGTCATGGCGCAGAGCAAAGGCTCGAACGCGATTCGGCATTGGGTGCCCTGGCGCGAGGATTCGTGCTCGCAGTGCCGGAGCGCCCGCTCTCGCCGCGTTCCGGTTCCCGACCGCTTCGAGTCCTTCGCGGACCGTGAGAAAGCGGGACGGAAGCTGCGTCGGCACCTCCCCAGACCCGAGCAAGGTCTCTGGAAAGCGAAACCCAATCGCGCTGATCCCCTGGACATCCTTCGAATGATTCATCGCGGGAGGCTCGAGTCGATTCTGCCCATCAAGTTCGGCCGGATGGCGGCGAGTCCGTTCGGTTTTTTCCGTGGCGCCGCGGCAGTCATGGCCGCTGACCTGGCGGCCCTGCCGCGGACCGGTCTCCATGTCCAGATCTGCGGCGACGCTCACGTCAAGAACCTCGGCGCCTATGCGGCGCCGGACGGCCACCTCGTCTTCGACATCAATGACTTCGACGAGTCCGTCCACGGACCTTTCGAGTGGGACTTGAAGCGCCTTGCGACGAGCATCGTGCTTGCCGGCCGCGAAGCGGGAGATCGGGACCGCGACAGCGGCGAAGCGGTTTTGCTCTTTGCGCGCGCGTACCGCGAATCGCTCGCGGAATTTTCTCGGATGACCGCATTGCATCTCTTTCGCTACGAGATTCGATCCGTTCCACAAAATAACCCGGTCGGCGCCACGCTGCGCAAGGCCGAACGCGAGACGCCGCAGCGGACGCTCGAAAAGCTAACCACTCCATCCCGAGGGGGCCGCCGCCGATTCGTCAGGCAGCCTCCGCTTCTCGAGCCCTTGGACGTCGCGACACGCAGGAAAGTCCTCGCGGCACTCGTCCGGTATCGAGACACGATCTCGCACGACCGGCAGCTCGTGCTCGCCGCCTACCGGCCCGTCGACGCGGCCTTCAAGGCGGTCGGCGTGGGCAGCCTCGGCACGCGCGACTACGTCGTCTACTGCGCGGGAGCGGCGCCCAAGGACATTCTCTTCCTTCAGGTGAAAGAGGAACCGCCTTCATGCTACGAGCCCTACGTCCGAAAATCGGGCGTCGCGATCCATCAGGGGCATCGCGTCGCGCGCGCGCAACACCGCATGCAGACGATCTCGGATCCATTCCTCGGCTGGACGACGATCGACGGACGGGATTATCTGGTGCGTCAGCTCGCGGACCACAAGGCGGCCGTCACCCCGGAAGAGCTGTCGGCGAGGTCTCTGGAACAGTATGCCGTCGTGTGCGGGCAGCTCTTCGCCAAAGCCCACGCCCGCACGGGCGACCCCGCCGCGCTCTCCGGATACAGCGGGACATCGCCGAAGCTCGACTCGGCTCTTCGGAAGTTTGCATTCGCGTACGCGGATCAAACGGCCGCAGACCGCGAGCGGCTCCTGCGCGCGATCCGCCGCGGAGAGATCAAGGCGCGCAGAGGGATCTAAACCGCGGGGATAGGATCCGCAGCGAGGATCCGTCCCCACTCTCTCTGAGGAGATCGTGATGCCGAAGTCAGACGTCGCCCCGGCGGCGCTCGGAGAAGCCAGCTGGATCGTTTCGGATACGGATCTCGCGAGCGCGCTCTCGCAGGACCATCGGGACACTTTTCCCGAAGTCTTCGCGACGGCCCGGATGGTCGCGCTCATGGAGCTCGCCGCCGCCCGAGCCCTTTCCGGACTTCTCGAAGACGGAGAGCTCTCGGTCGGAGTTCTGGTCAACGTGACGCATACGGCGGCGACGCCGCCCGGCGCTCGCGTCACGGCGGAGGCGCGCTACGCCGGACGGGAGGGCAAGTTCTTCTGCTTCGACGTTCTCGCGCGGGACGACGGCGGAGAGATCGGCCGGGGAAAGCATCAGCGCGCGATCATCCAGACGCAGAGATTGCTGGAAGGGGCATCCCGGCGGCGCCGCGTCTGACCGGGAGTCCCGCCGCTACTTTTTCGGCGGATCGCGAACCGGCGCGAGATTGGTGATCGTCGGATTCTTGTTTGGATTGTTGAACGCGTCGAGCGCCGCAAACACGATCCCGTCGTAGAAAAAAGTCCTGTCGGTCGGAGGGAACTCCACGACGAGCGCGCCTTCACCGTCGGCGCGGCACTCTCCGAGAAGCTCGTTTTCGGCGAGCAGCCGGCCGGCATAGAGAGAAACGAGCTTCAAACTCGCCGGGGAAGCCGCCTGGCCGTCGTCTTCGACTCGAAACCGGCGCTGACTCTGGCCGACCGATTCGATCCCCCGCACGCGAAGCACTGAGAATCAGTGTAAAGCTTGAGGGCTCTGCCGCGTTACGACTTTCGGCGGTCGTAGCGCCCGCGAGCCTTTTCGACTTCCGGAAAGTCTTCGCCCGCCCAGTCGCAGACCGACTTGAAATTGGGATGGAGACTTCTTCCGAGAGGCGGGGACACCGCGAACGCGCGGCTTCAGCCTCAGAGATCCAGCGACGCACGCGGGGCAAGGCGAGCGCGCTGTGGCCTCGTCGCGGAGAATCGGCCCTAGCGATCGTTCGCTTTTGGGGCGCTGCAGCCGTCGCGGCCACCCGGAGCTATAGAATCCCCCCACGCGACACGGATCAGCGGAACTTCCGAGGACGGGAGAAGGGGACGAATGAGCCCCCCGGGTGACGGCTCCGAGAAGCCGCCAGAGGGCGGCGGCGCCGGGAAAGAGAGCAGCGGCCTCTCGCGCGAGCTGACCGTTGCTACGCCGACGCCCGGATCCGCGCCTCGGAACTCGGGCGCTCCCTCTCTCGGATTCGGGACGACGCTTGATCATTTCGAAATCGGGCAACTCCTGGGAGCGGGCGGATTTGGCGAGGTCTACAAAGCCCGTGACATTCGTCTCGAGCGAATGGTCGCGATCAAGGTGCTACCACAGGATTTCGCTCAGGATGCGGATCGCCGTGAACGGTTCCGCCGAGAAGCGATGGCCGCGTCCGCCCTGAATCACCCCAATATCTGCACGGTTCACGACCTGATCGAAGCAAACGGCCGCCACCTGATCGTGATGGAGCTGGTCGAGGGGCGCACCCTCAACGACCTGACCACGAAGGGGCCGCTGCCGACGCCTCAGATTCTCGCGATCGCGCGCCAGATTTCGGCCGCGCTCGGCGAGGCGCATAAGGCGGGAATTCTCCATCGGGACATCAAGAGCGGAAACATCATCCTGACGCCGCGAAACGAAGTGAAGGTACTCGACTTCGGATTGGCCAAGAAACTCGTGTCTTCGCGCCTGGCGGACACGGCCGCGCCGGAGCTCACGCGAGAAGGAATGGCGCTCGGGACGCTGACCTGTATGTCGCCGGAGCAACTTCTCGGCAAGACACTCGACGCGCGAAGCGATCTCTTCTCCCTCGGCGTGGTGATGTACGAGATGGCGACCGGACGCCTGCCGTTCGCCGGCAGCACCGCAGTCGCGATCGCCGACGCAATTCTCCACTCTCCCCCACGCTCGCTCGCCAACGCCGCGATCCCGGAGCGCCTGAAAGCGGCGATTCTCCGGTTGCTCGAGAAGGAGCCGGCCAAGCGTTTCTCCAATGCGCAAGATCTTCAGACGGAGCTTTCCGCGATCGAGGCCTCTCTGGCGCCGGCGCGGCCCGCGCGGTTCTCGAAAGCAGGTGTGGCTCTGCTTGCCGTCGCAGGTCTGGTCGTTGTCGCGCTGGGCGGCTGGCTCTGGCGCCGGACCGCACGCGTGCGATGGGTGCGCGAGACGGCAGTTCCTCAGGCGGAGAGGCTCGTCGCGACGGAAGACTTCGAGAAGGCATACCCCATCCTGAGCGAAGCCCGCAGGGTGATTCCCAACGACCCCACCGTCGAGAAGCTCTGGAACCAGGCGAGCCTCGAAGTCACGGTCGAAAGCACTCCGCTCGACGCCGACGTCTTCTACCGACCGTATCGGGGCAACCCAGGGGCCTGGACGCATGCCGGCAAGACTCCGCTCGCGAAGCTGAGGGTTCCACGCGATTTTTTTCTCTGGCGCATCGACAAGCCGGGATTTGACTCGGCGTGGGAAATCGCACCGACGTGGTCGATCTACCACAACATACCCACGAAATTGTCGCTACGACTCGAGCGCCAGGGTACGGTCCCGCCCGATATGGTTCACGTGCCGGGCGGAAAGGTCGATCTCGCCATCCCCGAGCTGGTCGGACTGCCAACGGTCGCCGTCGACGACTTCGTCATCGACCGCTTCGAAGTGACCAATCAGAGCTACAAGAAGTTCGTCGACGCGGGTGGATATCAGAAGCGAGAATTCTGGAAGCAGCCCTTCGTGAAGGACGGTAAATCGATCTCATGGGAAGAGGCGATAGCTCTCTTTCGCGACACGACCGGTCGGCCCGGACCGGCAACCTGGGAACTCGGCGCCTACCCCGCAGGACTCGAGCAACATCCGGTCGCGGGCGTGAGCTGGTACGAGGCTGCCGCCTACGCAGAGTTCTCTGGCAAGAGCCTTCCCTCCGTCTACCACTGGAATAAGGCAGGCCAGACGCGGGCCAGCATGCTCATCTCGCCCGAGAGCAACTTCCAGGGAGCGGGAACCCTGGCCGTGGACGCGAACCGGGCAATCAGCGGCTACGGGACGACCGACATGGCCGGCAACGTCAAGGAGTGGTGCTGGAACGAGACAACAGGCGGGAAGCGCTTCATCCTCGGTGGCGGGTTCGGCGAACCCACTTACATGTTCATCGACCAGGATGCTCAGTCGCCATGGGACCGGGGAACCAACTTCGGTTTCCGGTGCGTCAAGCTGCCGGCTCCCGCTTCCCCGTCAGCGCTCGCGCGCATCGAACAGAAGATTCGGGACTTCTCGAAGGAGAAACCGGTTTCCGACGAGGTCTTCGCGGCATATCGCGGGCTTTACCGATACGACAAAGGACCGCTCGACGCTCGAGTCGAGCAGACCGAGACGACCGATGAATGGCGCCACGAGAAGATCAGCTTCAACGCCGCGTACGGCAACGAGCGCGTGATCGCGCATCTCTATCTGCCGAAGAATGCGAAGCCACCTTACCAGACGGTCATCTACTTCCCCGGCTCCGGCGCCTGGACAACCGACAAGTTCGCTCTTTCGCGCTACACCGACTTCATACCCAAAAGCGGCCGGGCCCTTCTCGCGCCGATTTACAAGAGCACGTTCGAGCGGCGAGACGAATTAAACGATGACACGCTTCTCGCAAGCGCGACCTGGAGAGATCACATGATCCTCTGGTCGAAGGACCTGGGCCGGTCTCTCGACTACCTCGAATCCCGAGCCGACATCGACCACGACCGCATCGCTTACTTCGGTCTGAGCTGGGGAAGCGAGGTCGCGCCGGTCATGCTCGCCGTCGAGAATCGCTTCAAGGCCGCCGTTCTCGAGTCCGGCGGATTGGATTTCGGTAAGCCCCTTCCGGAAGTCGATCAGCTCAATTTCATCACGCGCGTCACTCTTCCGGTCCTGATGATCAACGGGCGTTATGACCACTTCTTTCCCGTCGACTCGTCCCAGGTTCCGTATTACCGCCTCCTCGGGACACCGGAGAAGGACAAGAAGCACGTCGTCTATGAGACCGGTCATGCCGTTCCTCGCAAGGAGTTCATTCGCGAGAGCCTCGACTGGCTCGACAAGTACCTCGGGCCGGTCCAGAACTGAATCCGCCTCCCGGAGGGGGACGCCGAGCCGTTAGAATGCCTCCCTCGCAGCGATCGGAGAAAAGCCATGTCGCTTCTGGCCAAGTTCAACTTGATCCTGATTCTGTGCTTTGGCGTCACGCTGGTGCCGACCTACCTCGTCACCCAGAACCTGCTTCAGCAGAACGCGCGCAAGCAGGTCGTCCAGGACGCGCGGCTGATGATGGAGGCGGCGCTCGCGATGCGCGGCTACACGAACAAGCAGATCAAGCCGCTGATCGCCGCCCGGCTGAACGAAGAATTCCTGCCGCAGTCGGTGCCTGCCTACTCCGCGACCGAGATCTTCAACAGCCTGCGGGAGAAGAACCCCGAGTACGTCTACAAGGAGGCGACTCTCAATCCGACCAACCCGCGCGACCGAACGGTCGACTGGGAAGCGGACGTCGTCAATGCGTTCCGCAACGACGTGAAGCTCGCGGAGATCGTCGGCGAGCGTGAGGCTCCGCTCGGGCGCGCGCTCTACCTCGCCAAGCCGATCAAGGTCGGCGACCCGGGTTGTCTTTCCTGCCACACCACGCCCGAGGAATCGCCCGCCTCGGTCGTCAAGATGTACGGGACCTCGGGAGGCTTCGGCTGGAAACTAAACGAAATCATCGGAGCCCAGATC
The DNA here is from genome assembly GCA_036518075.1 of Thermoanaerobaculia bacterium. GTDB lineage: Bacteria > Acidobacteriota > Thermoanaerobaculia > UBA5066 > Gp7-AA6 > DATDNV01. Next base: position 2,958 of record DATDNV010000672.1, on the reverse strand, counting down.
GTATCGGTGCCGATGTCGCTGCCTCTCAAGATGGCCAAGCAGGCGGAGAGCACGATGCTGGCATCGCTCATCGGCGTGTTCGTGTTTCTCCTGGTCCTGCTGAACATCCTTCTCTGGTTTTCGATCATCCGTCCGATCCGCCGCCTCTCGAAGATGGCAGATGCGGTCTCGACCGGCGATCTCGACGTGCCGGAGGTGAAGTTGAAGAGCCACGACGAAGTCGGCGTCCTCGCGGGCTCCTTCAACCGGATGCGGATCAGCCTGGTCAAAGCGCTCAAGATGCTCGAGGACGAGTAAACTCGAACCTCCCTTGACCGACAAGAGCTTCGCGGGCCAGCGGTTCGGCGGTTACGAGATCCTCGAAGAGCTCGGCTCGGGAGGCATGGGAAGGGTCTATCGGGCGAAGAACATCACCCTCGAACGCGTCGTTGCCCTCAAGATGCTCGCGCCCGCGTTCTCCGTCGACCAGGATTTCGTGGCGCGGTTCCTGAAAGAGGCGCGCTCCGCCGCGCGTCTGAACCATCCGAACATCGTTCAGATCTACGACTTCGGCAACGTCGAAGGCATCTACTACCTCGCGATGGAGTACGTCAACGGCGAGTCGCTGCGCGCATACGTCAAGCGCCAGAAGTTCACCGAAAAGTCCGCGATCGCCGTGGTTCGCGAAGCCGTGCGAGCGCTCGGCGTCGCGCACGCGGAAGGAATCGTCCACCGCGACATCAAACCCGACAACATCATGCTCACGACCAAAGGCGAACTGAAACTCGTCGATCTCGGAATCGCCAAGAGGCTCGACGAGGACCAGGATCTGACTCAGACCGGGCAGGCGGTCGGGACGCCGCAATACATCTCGCCGGAGCAGATCCGCGGTCTGCGAGTCGACGCCCGCGCGGACATCTATTCCCTCGGCGCGACCTTCTACCATCTGTTGACCGGCCGTCCTCCCTACAAGGGCACGTCCGCGGCAGTCGTGATGACCCTCCATCTGACAGAGCCGCTTCCCGATCCTCGGACCTTCGAGCCTTCGCTCTCTCAAGGAGTCTGCCGCGTCCTTCGGAAGATGCTGGCGAAGGAGCGCGACGAGAGGTACTCCGACGTCGCCGCGCTCGACCGCGACCTTTACAAGCTGCAGCTCGGTCAGACGCCCGAGCCCGAGGAGCCTTCGGAGACGGCGATCGCGACGGCCATCAGTGCCTCGGGACCGAGCCTCGATATCGCCGGCACGCCGCCGCCTTTCGTGACGACGCCCGCCGGATCTCCGCCGCAGGTCGCCGTTGCCACTCCGCCGCCGACGACGCCGCGGCCGACCAGCGCCCCCACTACGGCGTCTCCGCCCACGGCGCCGCCCAGCTCCTCCTCCGTTTCGGCCGCGAGCTTTCGGGAGGAAGACCTTCGTTTCATCGAGACGGAGCTCGCCAAGCACATCGGGCCTCTCGCGCGCGTGCTCGTCAAGAAGGCCGCGAAGACCGCAGCGAACCTCAGTGCCCTGGCGACGGCCCTCGTCGACAACATCCCCGAAGAGGAAGGCCGCCGGGCATTCCGCACAGCCATCCGCGCCCGAGCGAAATGACTTGTCTCGACTCTCACCTTCGGCAGCAAACCTCTCTTCCGCGGCTGCGTATCTAGTCTGGCACCTATTAGAGTTTCGGCGGATCATCGCCGACCGGAAGGAGAGCTCATGAGATTCGCAAGATCTGGCGATCGCCTCGCCGCCGCCCTCACGCTCTGGCTCGCGGCGACGGCGTTTCCCGCCGCAGGCCAGCAATCCGCCGCGCCGGGAAAAGATGTCCAGGCGTCTCTCGTGAAGGTCCCGCCCGAAGTTCCCGCCAATGCGGCTCGCTATTCCATCCTCCTCGCCGGCAACAAGGCGGGAGTGATTGCCGTGTGGAAGACGTCGGACGGCGCCGGCCACACGTTCATGGCCTTCAACGACCGCGGGCGCGGCCCGAGCGTCACGACTCGTTTCGTCCTCGACCGCGCCGGTCTCCCGACGCAGATCGACGCCAGCGGAAACGATTACCTGAAAGCCCCGGTGGAAGAGCATTTCCGAATCCTGAAAGGCAAGGCCTCCTGGAGCAACAAGGCGGAGAAAGGCGATCAGGAGCTGCGCGGCCCGGCGTTCTACGTGCCGATCGACGGCAACTTCTTCGGAGAGATGGAGGCCGCGCTGCTCGCCGCGCCGGGCGGACGGCTGCCGCTCCTTCCGGAAGGCGAGGCCCGGATCGAGCGCGTCCTCGAGCGCACCGCCGAGATTGGCGGGAAGAAACAGAAGGTGACTCTTTACGACGAGACCGGACTCGCTTTCACGCCCAGTCCCGTGTGGCTGACCGAAGACCGCCGCATGTTCGCAAACGGAAACGACTGGTATGCGGTACTTCCGGAAGGCGCCGAGGCCGCATGGCCCGCGCTCCTCGAGGCGCAGAAGGCGCACGTCTCCAAACTCGGTGAAGAAGTCGCGAGGAAGGTCCAGAAGAAGAGAAGCGGCCAGCTCCTCATTCGTCGCGTGCGCCTCTTCGACAGCGAGACCGCGACGGTGAAAGACGGCATGTCCGTGCTGGTCTCCGGCGGCCGCATCGCCGCCGTCGGTCCGGACGGATCTTTGAGCCCGAGCGACACGGCGGAAGTGCTCGACCTCAAAGGAAGAATGGTTCTCCCGGGACTCTGGGACATGCACGTGCATCTGGGCGATTGGGATGACGGGCTTTTGCACCTCGCCGCGGGAGTCACGACGGTCCGCGACCTCGCCAACGACATCGACCATCTCCAGGAGCTGCGGAAGAACTTCGACAGCGGCGTGCTGGCGGGCCCGCACATCGTGATGGCCGGTTTCATCGACGGGCGCGGTCCCTATCAGGGTCCGTCGAAAGTGTTTGCCGACACGCCGGAGGAGGCCAAAGCGGACGTCGCGCGCTACAAGTCGCTCGGCTACGAGCAGATCAAGATCTACAGCTCGGTCAA
>DATDNV010000671.1:0-6070 GCA_036518075.1 Thermoanaerobaculia bacterium | reverse complement strand
GAGCGCAGCCGTCTCTCTCTCGCCGCGCTGGAGACGCTCGCCATCATCGCGTACCGGCAGCCGATCACCTTGCCGGAGATTCAGGACCTGCGCGGCGTCAACTCCGCTGCCGTGATCAAGACGCTGTTCGAGAAAAAGCTGATCACGACGGCGGGACGAAAGCCGGTCGTCGGCACGCCCTTCCTCTACCGGACCACGAACGAATTCCTGATTCGGTTCGGTCTCAACAACCTCGACGAGCTTCCCAAGCCGGAGGAAATCGAGGAGGATCTCGCGGCCACGGTCGGCGACCTCGCGGCCGCCGCCGAGCCTTTGCCGCCGCCGGTCCTCTCTTCATTGGAGGAACAGTCGGAGGATGACGATGATGAGGGCGATGAGGGCGATGATGATGATGACGACGAAGAGTGAATGTCGACCCATGAGTCCCTAGTCCGTAGTCCTCAGGCTCCGACCGGGGACTAGGCACTAGGGACTAGGGACTCACCTCTCGCTTCTTTCGATATGAGCGCGATCCGTCTTCAAAAGATCCTCTCTCAAGCCGGTCTCGCCTCAAGGCGCGAGGCCGAATACTGGATTCGCGAGGGAAGGGTCCGCATCAACGGGCGCGTCGCTCAGCTCGGGGACAAGGCGGATCTCGATGCGGACTCCGTCAAGCTCGATGGCCATCGGGTTCGAGCGTCACACCGGCCCAAGGCTTACATCCTGCTGAACAAGCCTCGGGGCTATGTCACGACCGTCTCCGACCCCGAACGTCGGGACACGGTCATGGACCTGCTGCCGGACAGACTGCGCCGCACCGTCAAACCGGTCGGACGGCTCGACGTGCAGACCGAAGGGCTTCTCTTGATGACCGATGACGGAGAGCTCGCCCGGGGCGTGACCCACCCGTCCAGCGGATGCGAGAAAGAGTATCGGGTCAAAGTCTCGGGCGTACCGGCGGACAGAGCGATCGAGCGTCTTCGGCGCGGGATCGTGCTGGATGGTAGGTCGACGCGTTCCTGCACGATCGAGCGACTGCGGACGACCCACCGCCAGAACGAAGGGAACGCCTGGTTCCGGGTCGTCCTGCGGGAGGGCAGAACGAGACAGATTCGACGGATGTTCGAGTCGATCGGACACCCCATCTCCAAGCTCCGGCGGGTCGGGATCGGCCCGATCCAGGACGAACGGCTTCCGGTCGGCTCGTTCCGAAGTCTGACCGAGGCGGAAGTGAGAGCTCTGCGAAGAAGCCTTGCGACTCGAAAGACCGAATGATCGCGCCCCTGATCGTCGCGATCGACGGACCCTCGGGAGCTGGGAAATCGACGGTCGCCCGGGAGCTCGCCAGGCGTCTCGGCGTTCCCTACATCGACACCGGAGCCATGTACCGAGCCGTGGGTTTGGCCGCGCAGGAAGCGGGGGTCACTCTACCCATCACCGATCCGGATGCGGTCGTCGCGCTTGCCGAGGGGCTCGCCATCGAGCTCGTGCCTCAGCCGAGCGGAACGCGAGTCCTCTCCAACGGACGGGACGTTTCCGAGGCGATCCGTGCTCCGGAAATTTCCCTGTACGCGTCGGCGGTTTCCGCTATTCCCGGTGTCCGGCGAAGGATGGTGGCCGAGCAGCGGCGAATGGCCAGGGATCGCGGGGGAGTGATGGAGGGTCGAGACATCGGAACGCGGGTCTTTCCCGACACGCCGTTGAAGTTCTTCCTGACCGCGCCGGATTCGGTGCGGGCCGAGCGCCGGTTCCGGGAGCTCACCGTACGGGGGACGCCACAGCCCTACGAGGAGGTCCTGGCCGAGATGAAAAATAGGGACCGAGCAGACGAAACGCGCGCCGATTCGCCCCTCCGATTCGACGAGACCTATGTCCGGGTGGAAACGGGCGGCATGTCCCCTGCAGAGGTTGTCGCGGAATTGGAGCGGCGAGTGCGGCGCGATTGACTCGGCATCCCGGGGACAATAGGATATGCTTTATAGTTCAAATACTTATGCGAGGGGACTCTCTTTCCCATGACGGTTGAGAACGACAAAGGAGGTCGGGAAACCGAATCCATGCAAGCAGATCAGGAAATGTCGCCCCAGGAGTACGAGCACCTGCTGGCGCAATACGAGAACTCGTTCAAGAACCTGCAGGAAGGGCAGATCATCCGGGGGCGCGTTCTGACGGTGACTCCTTCGGAAGTGATCGTCGACATCGGGTACAAGTCCGAGGGAATCATCCCCGTCGCCGAGTTCACCGACTTCTCCGGCAACGTGCTTGTGAAGGCGGGAGACAGCGTCGACGTCCTTCTGGAGCGTACCGAGGACCAGAACGGCTACGTCGTCCTCTCCAAAGACAAGGCCGAGAAGATGAAGGTCTGGGACGAGGTCGAGAAGGCCTATCGCGCCGGAACGACCGTCCGCGGACGCGTCATCGAGCGGATCAAGGGAGGTCTCGCCGTCGACATCGGCGTGAAGGCGTTTCTTCCGGGATCTCTGGTCGACGTCAAGCCGGTCAAGAACCTGGAAGCCCTCCGCGGAAAAGATCTCGACTTCAAGGTGATCTCGGTCGACAAGAAGCGCGGCAACATCGTCCTCTCTCGGAAGGCGGTCGTCGAGATCGAGCAGGAAGCGCGCAAGAAGGAAACCCTTCAGCTTCTCGAGGAAGGCCGGGTGCTCCGCGGGAGCGTGAAGAACCTGACCGACTACGGCGCCTTCGTGGATCTCGGAGGACTCGACGGACTTCTCCACGTCACCGACATGTCGTGGGGCCGCGTCAATCACCCCTCCGACCTGGTCAAGGTCGGCGATGAGATCGACGTCGTCGTGCTGAAGTTCGACCGCGAGACCGAGCGCGTGTCGCTCGGCACGAAACAGTTGACGGAAGATCCGTGGAGCCACGTTCCCGAACGCTATCCCGCCGGCTCGCGCGTCAAGGGCCGCGTCACCAACGTGACCGACTACGGCGCCTTCGTGGAGCTGCAAGAGGGCGTCGAGGGGTTGGTCCACGTGTCCGAGATGTCCTGGTCCAAGAAAGTGAAGAATCCCTCCAAGGTGGTTTCGCCGGGCGACGTCGTCGAGGCGGTCGTTTCGGACGTCAACCCCGAAGCTCGCCGGATTTCGCTCTCACTCAAGGACACTCTTCCCGATCCCTGGGAGACGGTCATCTCCAAGTACTCGATCGGGAGCCGCGTCTCGGGCAAGGTGCGAAACCTGACCGACTTTGGAGCGTTCGTCGAGATCGAAGAAGGAATCGACGGGCTGGTCCACGTTTCCGACATGTCCTGGACCAAGCGCATCAAACATCCCTCCGAGGTCCTCAAGAAGGGGGACGACGTGGAGGCGGTCATCACGTCGATCGACCAGGAGAACCGCCGCATTTCGCTTTCGATCAAGGAGTTCCAACCGAACGACTGGCAGACCTTCAAGCAGCGCCACCAGGTCGGAGACGTCGTCGACGGTGTCGTGACTCGCGTGGCTGACTTCGGCATCTTCGTGCAGATCGACGGCCTCGTAGAAGGCCTGATGCACGTTTCCGAAACGCCGCTCGGCCGCGGTGAGAAGCCCCAGGAGCACTACAACGATGGCGATTCGGTTCGCGTCCGGATCCTCCGCATCGACGACGCCGAGATGAAGATCGGGCTCTCCGCGCTGAACCTCGAGCAGGCGGCGCCCGAAGAAGCGGCGCCGGCGGCGGCCCCTGTTGTCGAGGAGCCGCGCGCGATGGAGGAGCCGCCGTCCGTGGCCGAACCGCCGGTCGAGGAACCTCCGGTGGAGGCACCGCCCGAAAGCGCATCGAAACCGAAGAAGGCAGCGGCGGGCCGCGCGAGCGAGGCCGCTCCCAAGAAGAAGAAGGCCGCCGCCAAGAAGACAACCGGCGCCAAAACCAAGAAGTAGCGGGAACGGACCAGTCTGAGGTCTTTGCTCTTTCGCGGTAGCAGGAGACGCTGGCGATGACGAAAGCCGAGTTGATCGAGCGTGTGGCCGTAGCGACGGACGTCACCAAGAAGCAGGCGGAGGCGATCGTAGACACGGTGTTCGATGCCATCGTTCGCTCCCTGAAGGAAGGGCAGAAGATCGAACTCCGAGGCTTCGGTTCCTTCCGGCTGCGGGAACGCGGCGCGAGGATGGGGCGAAACCCCAAGACCGGCGTGAAGGTGGCGGTGCCGGCGAAGAAGATCCCGTATTTCAAGCCGGGTAAAGAGCTCAAGGAGCTGATCAATCGGTAGCTCGGAGGTCCTCTTCGCTCCGTGGCGCTACGAGTATCTAGTGTCAGAGAAGGCGAGCGGGTGCATCTTCTGCGCGGCAGCCGCGGGAGACGACGATGACGCTTCGCTCGTGGTCTATCGCGGCCGGAAGGTCTTCGTGCTGCTGAACCGTTACCCGTATACCAACGGCCACGTGATGATCGCCCCCTACGCGCATGAGAAGAATCTGTCCGCATCGAACGCGGAGACGCTCGGCGAGCTCATCCAGACGATGGCACACGCCGAGCGGATCCTGTCGGACGCCTATCAGACCGACGGCCTCAACGTCGGGATCAATCTCGGTTCGGCCGCGGGAGCGGGAATCGCGGACCACTACCACGTCCACGTCGTGCCCCGCTGGAAGGGCGACACCAACTTCATGACGGTGGCCGCGGGCGTGCGGGTCGTCCCCGAAGAGCTGGCCGTCACACGCCGGAAGCTGGCGCCCCTGTTCGCGCGGGCAGCCGCGTGAGCGAACCCTTGCCCGCGTCAACGCCTGCGAAGGCGTGGACGGCAACGATCCTCGCCTGGGTCTTCCCGGGACTCGGCCACTTCTATCTCGGCAGGCGGCGGCGAGCCCTTTTCTACGCCGCCGTCGTCACCGTTACGTTCCTGTTCGGCATTTCTTTCGAGGGACGCCTCTATTCTCCGGAGCCCGGGGCGCCGTTGACGCTGCTGGCCACGTTCGCGGTCTGGGGATCCGGCCTTCTGAACATTCTCGCGCGTCTCCTCCTGGACAATCCGCGGGGCACGATCCTGGCGGTGACCTACGAGTACGGATGCGCCTTCCTGCTCACCGCCGGACTCATGAATCTTCTTCTCGCGCTCGATGCGTTCGACGTCGCAATGGGGCGCAAGCCATGAAGTCCTTCGGATGGGGATCGCCGGCGGCCGGGCCGTTTTCGGCGCTCGCGACGTTCTTTCCGGTGGATCATTTCCTGATCATGGTCCTCTACGCGTTCCTGCTTTCGACGTTCCTCGCGGTTCTGTGGGCGAGCGACCGCCCCGCGCGTCTTCGTCTCTTCGCGAAGATCTTCGGCGCCCTGGTGATCGGCGGGCTGGCAGTGGCGTGGCTGATGTACCCGTTCCCTTCCTGACGGAAGAAAGAGCAGCGCCGGCGGCGGACGTCCGGTCCGAAGTTCGGCGGTCGACGCCCGCAAACGACTGGTTTACTCTGCAGTCCTTGAACCTCTTGATCTCGTCGGGAGAAGCCTCCGGCGACCTCCACGGAGCACGCTTGCTGAGAGCGCTGCGGGAGCGTCGTCCCGACCTGACGGCGTTCGGAATGGGAGGGTCGCGCCTGGCGGCCGAGGGGCTCTCCTGCGTCGCGCGCTCGGAGGACCTGTCGGTCATGGGCTTCGCCGAGGTTCTCGAGAAGATCCCCGCCATCCGCAAAGCGCTCCGCTCCCTCACGGCGAGCGTCCTCCGGATGCATCCGTCGGGAGCCGTCCTGATCGACTTTCCCGACTTCCACGGCCTGCTCGCCCGGCGTCTGCGCCGCGCCGGAGTGCCGGTGATCTACTACATCAGTCCCCAGGTCTGGGCCTGGCGGCGGCGAAGGGCTCGCGGCATCGCGCGGCGGGCTCGCCGCATCATCACCCTCTTTCCGTTCGAAGCCGAGATCTATCGGAAGCTCGGGGCCGACGCGGTTTGCGCCGGGCATCCGATCGTGGACGACGTGCGGGAAGGCCTCGCGAGAGTTTCGACCCTGGCGCGAAAGAACCGCCGCCGGCTCGTTCTTCTGCCGGGCAGCCGCACGGCAGAGCTGCGAAGGCATTGGACGCCGATGGCAGAGGCGGCGTCCCGCCTGGCGAGGAAGCTGGATCTGGAAGTCATCGCCGTGCGCGCGCCGGGGCTCCC
>DATDNV010000670.1:0-4101 GCA_036518075.1 Thermoanaerobaculia bacterium | reverse complement strand
GCCCGACTGGCCGCCGCCGCGGCGCTGCTTGCGGTAGCGGCCTTCGCGTCGCGCCTGGGACCGATCGAGGGCTTCCCCGCTTTCGGTTTTGCGGCGGTCGCCGCCGTCGTCGGCGCCCTGGCTCTGGCTGCGCCGTTCGCGGTCCGTCTCTTCGCGCGAGGAGGAGCGGGACCTCTTCGCCGCGTCTTCGGAGCCGCGGGCCAGCTCGCCGCCGGCTTCTTCGGGGGATCGCTCGCTCGCAACGGCATCGCCGTCTCGGCGCTCGCGATGGCCCTCGGGATGACGCTCGCCATGATCGTCACCGTCTCTTCGATTCGAGAGACGGTCCGAGTCTGGGTCGAATCGACGCTTCGCTCCGATCTCTGGGTCAAAGCGGCCGCGGGGCAGAGTCGAGGTTTGGTCGGGGACCTTCCGGAAGAGGTGGTCTCGTTTCTGCGCGCGATGCCGGGAGTCGCCGCCGTCGATCCCCTTCGAACGCGCGACGTGACCGACGAGCAGGGACGGCCGTTCACGCTCGCTTCCGGCGACTTTCGGATCGTCGCGCGCATGGGCGGTCCTCCGCTCCTCGACGGGCGCGATGCCGCCCGGACGGCGCTCGAGGCGCGGCCGCGCGGCGAGGTCTTTCTCTCCGAGCCGTACGCGAGGCGGTTCGGCATCGGCGTCGGCGGAATGGTTTCCGTTCCGACGCCGCGGGGAATCCGCTCCTTCCGCGTTGCGGGCATCTACCGCGATTACTCCAACGACCGGGGAACCGTGCTGCTCGACCGCGATCTGTACCTCTCCCTCCTCGGCGATCATCGCGTGACGAGCGTCGCCGTCGTCGCGGCGCGGGGGGTCGACCCCGCCGATCTGCGCCGGCGGATTCTCGCGGAGGCGCGGGATCGATACGCGCTGTCGGTCTCGACCAACCGCGAGCTGCGGAGGGGGGCGCTGGCGATCTTCGACCAGACCTTTGCCGTCACTCGGGCGCTCGAAGCGATTGCCGTGGCGGTCGCGATCCTCGGGATCGCCAACGCATTGATCGCTTCAACCGTCGAGCGGCGCCGGGGATGGGGACTTCTGCGCGCCATCGGCGCCTCGAAGAAACAGATTCGTCTCTCGCTTCTCCTCGAAGCGGGCCTCTCCGGTGTCACCGCGACCGGGGCTTCCATTGCCGCCGGCGCCGCGTTCGCCTATCTGCTGCTCGCCGTCATCAACCCCCAGTCGTTCGGCTGGACCGTGGTCGCCGAGATTCCGATCGGAAAGCTGGCGCTCACGGTGGGAGTCGTTGGCGCGGCCTCGGTGGCGGCCGGTCTCTTCCCGGGGCGTCTGGCAGCGGCGGTGGATCCCGCCGCGGCCCTGGCGGAAGAATGAGGATGTGCAAAAACCAGGTGCTTCAATGACATCCCGAGCGAAGCGAGGGAACAGGCCGCGGCGGTCGCTGCGCGACCAGGCGGCCAGAAATTTTCTGTACCAAAGCCGAGTACGCTCGCAGAGGTGGCCCCCGTTTAGAAAAGTTAATTGGCCCGCGCAGCGGGCCGGTGCAGGAGTCTCCTCGTCGCTGCGCTCCTCGGAATGACAGGGGGAAAGGCCTGCGTTTTCTCGCTTTCTCGCTTCTGGCGGTCGGACCTGTGCTCGGCACCCCGGACCCTCGCAGCGACCTCTCCTTCCCCCGCGACCATGGCTCCCACGCCGACGCCGCCGTCGAGTGGTGGTACTACACCGGCCATCTGACGGATGCTTCGAAACGCGAGTACGGCTTTCAGCTCACGTTCTTCAAGGTCCGCGATCTATACCTCGCTCACTTCGGCTGGACCGACGTGGACAAAGGGACGTTCCAGTACGAAGAGAAGTCCCACCTGGGTCTGCCGGGAATCGCGTCCGCCGCACCGGACCGGCTGGAGGTGACGAACGAGGACTGGTCCGCGTCCGAATCGAACGGCAAGCACCGCATCCATGCGCGAGGAGCGGCGGGCACGCTCGATCTGGTGTTGTCGCCCCAGAAACCTCCTCTTCTCCAGGGAGAAGGAGGCATTTCCCGCAAGGGACCGGATCCCAATGAGTACTCCCACTACGTCTCGATCACGCGCTTCGCCGCGTCGGGCGAAATTCAGCGCGCCGGCCGGCGGCAGAAGCTCACCGGAATCGCCTGGTTCGATCACGAGTGGGGCCCGGGCGCTCTCCCCCGCAACGCCCGCGGCTGGGACTGGTTCGCCGTCCAGCTCGACGACGGCTCGGATCTGATGCTCTATCGCCTGCGCGCCGAAACTGGAGAAGCGACGCCGTTCTCGGCATGCGCGTTTTCGCCGCGGGAGGGAGCGCCCCGGACGATCCGATGGAGCGAGGTTCGGTTGGACGAGACGGCGTTCTGGAAGTCCGCCCGTTCGGGCGCCCGCTATCCCTCGCGGTGGCGGATCGCCGTCGCGAATCTCGGGCTCGAGCTGGAGATCGAACCTCAGGTCGCCGATCAGGAGCTCGTCACCGAGCAATCGACCGGCGTCATCTACTGGGAGGGTACCGGCCGTGTCATCGGAAAGAGAGGCGGAAACCCCGTGACGGGCCGCGCGTACGTGGAGCTCACGGGGTACGCGCGGCGCGACGTGCCGGGATTTGGGACAGGGGTTCGCTGACACCGCCGGCGCCGCGAACTCTTCTGCCGTGGAGCCGAAACCGACCTCGAGCTTGACCTTCTCTCAGGGCGTCGGCGTCGGTTTGGGGTGCTTGCCGGCCTTCTCCTTGGTCTCGAGTGTGACGAGAAAGGTCTTCGCCTGATCGAACCGCCGGTACATGTAAGGGAAGTCGATCGTGTAGGTGTCGCGGTCTCCCTTGTTCAGATAGCCCCACTTGGTCCCACCGGATCCGGCCGCGACGACGTTGCCTTCTCCATCGAAGACGACGACGGCGATTCCGACCTCTTCGTCGAGCCAACCGTTGTTGTCCACGCGCGCCACCACCTTCGCGCTCGACCGGCGAATCGGGGTCTTCTCGAGGGTACCGCCCGTGTCAAAACGCAGCTGCGCGACGACGACCCGCTCGACCTCGACATGCACTTCCTGAATTCCATTGACCGGATTCCAGTCGAACTTCTGCGTGACGGCTTCCGCCGCGAGCATCGACGAAGCCCAGGCAAGAACCACCAAACTCACCGCGGCCTTTCGCATGCATACACCTCCGCTATCGCAAACATAGCGCACGCGTGCAAGTTCCGGGCCGTTTAACGCGCGGACGAGGGCGAGCTGGTGGCGGGACTCGCCGTCGGCGGACGCGGTCCACCCGCGCGAAGGCGACTGTGCTTGTGACCGTACAGAAAGTAGATCACGAGCCCGACGACGAGCCACACGGCAAAACGGACCCAGGTCTCCCAGGGCAGCCCACCGATTCTCGTGATCGTGAAGCCGAGACCGCCCGCCGTCTTCTCGAAGGAGGGAATCCCGATGATCAGATAGAGGCAGATCAGGATTCCGAGAATGGGCGTCAACGGAACGAGCGGCGTGCGGAACGCGCGACGACGGCCGGGATCCCGCCGGCGCAGCACCATGATCCCGATACAGACGAGGATGAAGGCGAAGAGGGTGCCGATGTTGGTGAGCTCGACGAACACGTCGAGATTCGCGAACGCGGACAACACCGCGACGCCGATGCCGATCCAGATCGTGGTGACGTGGGGCGTCTTGTACTTGGGATGGATCTTGGCGAAGGACGGTGAAAGGAGGCCGTCGCGCGCCATCGAAAAGAAGATGCGCGCCTGGCCGTACTGGAAAACGAGAAGGACGGCCGTCGTCGCAATGACCGCGCCGAACGCGACGATCCCCGCCGCCCAGTTCATTCCGAGCAGAGAGAAGGCCGCGGCCAGCGGCTCCGAGGAGCCCCGGATCCGATCGAGCGAGACCATCCCCGTCAGCACGAGCGACGTCGCCACGTACAGGACCGTGCAGACCGCGAGCGAGCCGATCATCCCGATCGGCATGTCACGCTGCGGGTTGCGGCATTCCTCCGCCGCCGTCGACACGGCGTCGAAGCCGATGTACGCGAAAAAGATGAGCGCGGCCCCGGTGCCGATCCCGGTCCATCCGTTCGGAGCGAAGGGGTGCCAGTTGACCGGCTTGACGTAGAGCGCTCCGA
>DATDNV010000669.1:0-2908 GCA_036518075.1 Thermoanaerobaculia bacterium | reverse complement strand
TAGAACATCAGAAGGACGTTCTTCTTGCCGCGATAGTCCGACAGCGTGACTTTGTCGCCAATCGTCGCGGGAAGCGTGAAGTCGGGTGCGGGATCCCCGGGCTTGAGAGCCATGCTGGTACTCCTTCGCAGCAGTCGCGGCCTCGGCCGCGGAAGGGCCTTCTAGTACCGAGCGGCGATTCATGATTTGCGATTCATGCGGTAAGGGGATTCCACGTTGATCATGAATCACCAGTCGCCCATCACCGTTTCTCAGCCTATGGTCTTTTGAAAGGCTCGCGTGCTCCCGGCGACGAGCAGCACCGCGATGATCAGCAGCGCCGCCACGCTGTGCCAGAGGTCCGGGAAGCTCGCCCCGCGAATGATGATGCCGCGTGAGATCGCGATGAAGTGTGTGGCCGGGAGAATCTGCGCGAAGACCCGCAGTGGGGCGGGGAGCGAGGAAAGCGGAAAGATGTAGCCGGAGAGCATGATCGAGGGAAGGAGAAACATCTGTGCGACCTGGATCGCCTCCATCTGGGTCCGCGCGCGGGAGGAGACCACGAGTCCCAGGGCGAGGAGAGCGAAGAGGTACACGACGGAGAGCCCGAGAAACAGGAACAGGTTCCCGTGAATCGGAACGCGGAACACGACGACCATCAGCAGCAGGATGAAGAGGAGTTGCGCGAACGCGAGGACCAGATAGGGGAGGAGTTTTCCGAGAACGACCGCCACCGGCGACGCCGGCGTCACCATGAGCTGCTCCAACGTGCCCCGTTCCCTCTCTCGCACGATCGCGAAGGCTGCGAGGAGAGTCCCCGAGAAGGTCAGCAGGATCGCCACGAGACCCGGGATCAACAGGTTCGCGCTGCGCGAGTCCGGGTTGAACAGAAAGAGCGGGTGCGTGCGGATCGGGAGATCCGACGCGTTCGCCTTTTGCGCGAGCTCCGTCAGGGACTGGGACAAGGCGAGGCCGTTCGCGGCGGCGAGCGCGGCGCTCGAGATCGCGGAGTCGGAGCCATCGATCAGGACGAGGATGTCGGCGGGCTGGTCGTTCAACCGGCGCCGCGCATAGTCGGGTGGAATCTCGATTGCCACCGAGGCGCGTCCGGCGACGATGAACTCCCTCAGCGCGGCTCGGGAAGAGACTTCGGCGACGATATCGAAGTAGCTCGTGTTGACGAAGTCGGTGAGCAGCTGCCGGCTCTCCTGCGTGCGGCTCTGGTCGAGAACGACGGTGCGCACGTGGCGAACGTTGGTATCGATGAGTCCGAACAGCACGAGCTGAAACGCGGGCACCAGAAGCGCGAACCGCAGCGTGCCGCGGTCCCGGATCATCTGGACCGCCTCCTTCTTGAGGACCGGCAGGAAGCCTCTCAACGCTGTGCTCCCGCCGCGGCCGGCACTTCGCCGCGCTGCTCGATCTGGATTTTCGTGAGACGCACGAAGACGTCTTCGAGCGACGGCTCGATCGGACGGATCTCAACCTGCGCGTGAGCCGCATCCTTGAGGTCGCGCGCGATCGTGGCGTCAGGGACTTCCGATTGCACGAGGAGATGCAGGGAGTTTCCAAAGATCGTCACGTCCTGGACGTAGGGGAGCGTCCGCGCCTGGCCGAGGAACGTCGCGACCCCGTGCTCGGTGGCCGCTTCGACGCGGCGAGTTCCCGGCGGGGTCACCTCCGGGAGCCGGGTGAGCTCGTCCGGAGTTCCCTCAACCAACATCTTGGAAAGATAGAGATATCCGACACGGCCGCAACGCTCCGCTTCGTCCATATAGTGGGTCGTCACGAGGAGTGTCACCCGGTCCGCGGCGAGCGTGAAGAGGAGGTTCCAGAGCTCGCGGCGGGCGACCGGATCGATCCCCGCGGTCGGCTCGTCGAGAAACAGGACACGCGGCCGGTGCATGAGGGCGGCAGCCAGCGCGAGGCGCTGCTTCCATCCTCCGGAGAGCTGGCCGGCGAGGCGGTCGCGATAGGGATCGATCGATGTGAGGGTAATCGCCCATTCGCGGCGCTCGTCGAGGTCGGCGCCCTTGAGGCCGTAGACCGACGCGAAGAAGTTGAGATTCTCCAGGACCGTCAGATCCTCGTAGAGGGAAAACCGCTGCGGGACGTACCCGATGTGACGGCGCACCTCCTCTCCGCTCTCGGAGACGTCGAGGCCGTCCACCCGGGCGCGGCCTTCGGTCGGAGCCAGAAGTCCGCAGAGGATCCGAATGAGCGTCGATTTGCCGGATCCGTTTGGGCCGAGCAGGCCGTAAATCTCTCCGCGCGGCACCCGAAGCGACACCTTGTCGAGCGCACGGATCTTGCCGAAGTCTCTCGAGACCGATTCGACTTCGATGCCATTCGGATCTTGCATCTCGGTCATCGACTTGACCTAAAAGAGGACGCAGGACGAAGGGCGGAGATGATAGGGACACCAGGACCCCACGTCCTACGTCCTACCACCTGCGTCCTCTTCTCATCTACGTCCTCTTCTCATCTACGTCCTCTCCTCCAGCGTCACTGTGGCGGCCATTCCGGGCTTCAAGTCGGGAGTCGGGTCGATCGCGACCTTGACGCCGAAGACCTGATCCATGCGCTGATCGAGCGTCTGGATGTTGCGAGGCGTGTATTCCGACTGGGTCCGAATTTCGACGACGTGACCTGGAAACTCTCTGTTGGGGAAGGTATCGACTTTCAACGTCGCTCGCTGCCCGACCCGGACGCGGCCGAGCTCGGGCTCCGGCACGTAGACGCGGACCCAGAGCTGCGAGGGCTCGAGCATCTTGGCGACGGGCTGGTTGGGGGCGACGAGGTCGCCCGGGCGCAGATCCATCGATTCGATCACTCCGTCGGCGGGAGCCTTGACCCGTGCTTCGGTCTTCTGGCGCTCGAGGTAGCCGAGCTGCCGCTCTTCGGCTTCCTGGGTCGCGCGCGCGGCGTC
>DATDNV010000668.1:0-2615 GCA_036518075.1 Thermoanaerobaculia bacterium | reverse complement strand
CGAGCAAGCTCCCTCTCCAGGGCTGACCGCTCGGGCCGCCCCTGACGTGCTTCGCTTTGCCCGAGGCGACGCTGTTGGCTCTCAGCGTCCTGACATTCGATTGTGTTCGCGGATCTCTCGCCATGTGGCGTCTGCCTCTTCAAGATTGAGCAACGAAGGTGTCCTTCTTCCAGGGACCGATGCTTGGGCCGCCCTTGACGCGCTCTACCTTTTCCCGACCCATCGTGTTCGGTTTCAAGTCTCGAACTTTACGTGTTGGCCTCTTTCTTTTCGCAGTCATCGGCTGGCCTCACTTCAGGACACGGTGATGATCCGGCGCCCTCTCCAAGGCTGACCATGAGAGTTTCCTCGGGTTAGGAATCTCGCAGCAGCCCTCCACCGCCGCCGCAGCTCGGACACCCCGGCCCACCCTTCACGCTCTTCGCCTTGTCGGCGGCTAAGCCCTTCGCCTTTAGAGTCTTGATCTTCTTCGTCGCCGCCAATGCCTTGTTCCCGCGCTTTGTGATCATGGAGACCTCCTTGACCGCTGCGGCCATCAGAGCATCTCTCTTGCCAGCGCGTCAGGCACGGCAGGATCAAAGCGAAGTGATTCTGCTGCCAGCGGTTCCAGAAGAGGGGCAGTTCCACACCGGCTTCAGTGTGTCTCGGGATAGGACCACTGTAGGTCTCACCCTGCTACCCGGGTCCCTCTTTCGGATTGCTCACGCACCGGCCAGCTTGCGGTCGAGGGTCGAGCGGGAGATGCCCAGCGCCTTCGCGGCCCGTCGCTTGTTGCCGCCGAGTTGCCCGAGCACGGTCTGGACGTGCCTCCGTTCCGCCGCCGCGAGAGTCAGGACGCCGTCCCCGCCGGAGCCCGCGGAGGAGGATCGTGGAGCAGGCCCGGAGGAAGACGCCACCGGCGGCGACGAGAAAGGCTGAAAGAGCAGTGCGTCTTCGGTGATTACTTCCGCCGGCGCCACCGCGACAGCCGCGTCGACGATCCGGGACAGCTCGCGCAGATTTCCCGGCCAGGAATACGTGAAGAGGCGCTGCGCCGCGGCGCGCTCGAGGCCGATGATCGACTTGTTCTGCTTCCGGCTGGCGCGGCCGATCTCGGCGGCCAGCAGGAGCGGCAAATCTTTGGGCCTCTCGCGCAGGGGAGGCACGGTCACCGTCAGGCCGCTGATGCGGAAGAAGAGGTCCTGCCGAAATCGATCCGTCTCGAGGAAGGACGCCGCCGGAAAGTGCGTGGCGGAGATCAGGCGAACGTCCGCCTCCTGGATCGTCTCCGAGCCGAGCCTCTCGAACTCGCCGTACTCGACGGCGCGAAGGATCTTGGCCTGGCCGGCCGGGCTCATGTCCGCGATCTCATCGATGAAGAGGGTGCCGCGGTGCGCGAGCTCGAACTTTCCCTTCACGCGATTCTGGGCGCCGGTGAAGGCTCCGCGTTCGTGTCCGAAGAGCTGACTGTCCATCAGCGTGTCGGAGAGCGCCGCGGCGTTGAACGACACGAAGGGACCGCTGGCGCGCGAAGAGGAATTATGAATGGCGCGAGCCAGAAGAGTCTTCCCGGTGCCGGACTCCCCGAGAATCAGGATCGGAAGGTCGGTTCGGGCCGCCAGCCTCGCCTGCTCGAGGCAGGTCTGCATCGCCGCGTCCCGCCCGTGGTACTCGTCCAGAGTGAGCTCGAAAGCGTGCGGCGGTCGCGTCATGGTTCGTCCGTGTCTCTCTTCATTTGCTCGGCGCCCCGGACAGGCTCTCCTTCAGCTGGCGGAGTGGCTCGAACGCATAGGAGACCAGAGTGCGGCGGCCGACCACGATTCGCGCGCGTCCTCCCATGCCGGCGGCGACGGCGCGCTGCTGACCGCGGACCAGGACGCTCTCGTCCTTCAGATCTGCCAGCGCGTGGAACGCGGAGCCCTCCTTCTCGGCGACGCTCGCCGGGCTCACCCAGGTCACCGTCGCCTGACGGACTCCGTATCGTTGATAAGGAAACGCGTCGTAGAGAAGCTTCACTCCTTGCCCCGGCCGTACGAGGGCGACGCCGTCCTGGGGCAGGGTCAGTTCCGCCTGAAGCTTTTCGCCCTCGCACGAGACCTCGGCAAGCAGGTCGCCCTCGCGAACGGTGGATCCGACGCTCTGGACGTGGGCCTTCAGGACGGTCCCGGCGCAGGGCGCCGAGACGGTGAGCTGATTGCCGGTCTGCGCCAGCTCGCCCTGGAGCATCGCCATCCGGATTCGCGCCTTGGCCGTGTCCTCGTTGAGGCTTCGCTCGGATTCGTCGAACTCCGACTGCTTGGCCCGGCTCTCGTGCTGCAGCCTCTCGATCGTTCGGCGCGTGTTCTCGCGATCCGCCTTGGCCTGCTCTGCTTCGACCTCGAGCCGGTTGATCTCGAGCCTCAGGCGCGCGAGGTCCATCCAGCTCGAAATGCCCTCTTCGTAGATCTTCTTCTGGCGCTCGGCGAGCTGGCTCGCGATCGTGAGCTCTTCCGTATTCTTCTCGATCGTGCGGTCCAGACTCGCCAGCCGCGCTTTCTGGGCGGCCTCCTCCTCGGTCCGCGCCTGTCGTTCGTTTTCGAACCGAGTCCGGGTGTTGGCGAGGCGGGCGTCCGTTCCTTCCAGCTGCGCCTTCAGAC
>DATDNV010000667.1:0-6383 GCA_036518075.1 Thermoanaerobaculia bacterium | reverse complement strand
GTGGACGAACGCTGGAAGGAGAAGTTCGGGATCTGGATCGTGCGCTCGACCGATTCGATCTATGCCCTCGTGGCGACCTGCGTCCATCTCGGCTGCACGCCCAACTGGCTCGCGGCGCAGAACAAGTTCAAGTGTCCCTGCCACGGATCCGGGTACTACGTCTCCGGCATCAACTTCGAAGGACCGGCGCCCCGGCCCCTGGAACGCGCGGAAATCACGGTTTCTCCGGACGACGGCCAGATCGTCGTGGACAAGGCGGTCCGCTATCTGTATGAACGCGGGCAGTGGAGCGATCCGAAAGCTTTCATCAAAATGGCATGACGATCCCTGGTTCTTAGTCCCTAGTCCCTGGTCCAGACTCCCCGAGCGCGACTCCGAACCAAGGACTAAGGACTGCGGATCAAAGACCTGGGAATGCGGAGGTGACGTTGGTTCCTCGTTGGCGTCAGTGGCAGCAGTCGATCGTCGCAAGCCAGTTTTGGAAATCGATTTTCCGGGTCGGAATCCCCGACACCAATCGCAAGCGGGTCCTGGCGATGCTGGGCAACGTCGTCCTGCATCTGCATCCGGTCAAGACGCGCAAGTCGGGCGTCAAGATGCGCTACACCTGGTGCGCGGGCGGCGTGACGTTCTTTTTGTTCCTGGTCCTGACGTTTACGGGCCTGCTGCTGATGTTCTATTACCGCCCGACGGTCGAGTATGCCTTCGTTGACATTCTGGATCTGCGCGAGCAGGTGCCGTTCGGCGTGATGCGTGAGGTCCATCGCTGGGGCGCCCACGCGATGGTCATCTCCGTCTGGATCCACATGTTCCGGGTCTTCATGACCGGCTCCTACAAACCGCCGCGCGAGTTCAACTGGGTCATCGGCGTCATTCTTCTGGTCCTGACGCTGCTGCTCTCCTTCACCGGTTATTTGCTTCCCTGGGACCAGCTCGCGATCTGGGCGATCACGGTCGGTTCGAACATGGCCTCCGCGACGCCGCTCATAGGAATTCAGGGTCCAGGCACCGGACTCCTGAAGATCGGCGACATTCCTCTCGTCACCTCGACCAACGACGCCCGGTTCGGCCTTCTGGGAGGCCGGTTCGTCGGAGCAGGGGCGCTGCTTCGCTTCTACGTCCTTCATTGCGTCGGGATCCCGCTCGTGGCGGCCTTCCTGATGGCGGTCCACTTCTGGCGGGTGAGAAAGGACGGGGGCATTTCTGGGCCGGCTTAGGATGGTGTCGGCCTTCTCCGCGCGCAGGAGCTTCAGGGTCAAGCTGTCAGCGGTCAGCTGTCAGCTGTCAGCTCATCAACCATGATCATCGTCAACGTCTTCAAATCGGCCGTCAACTTCCTGTCCGCGCCTCAGTACCTCGTCACCGCGATGCTCGTGCTGGTGCTGGCGGCGATCCACTGGCGCCCGCTCTGGTCGAAAGTGGGAGGGATCGTTCTCTTCTCGGCGCTCGCGCTGGGAATCGGGCTCTCCTATCTGGATCCCAACTTTGCCGCCGTCGCGACGCTGCCGGACAACGTTCCGATCGTCGGGATGATCTTCCTCGTCGGCTTCTTTTTCTGGTACGCGATGCACCAGGCCTACGAGAACGACCGGCGCGTGGCGGCGGGTCTTCCGACGATCGAAGGGGAGGACTCGGCGCAAAAGGTCTTTTCCTGGCCGGACCTCGTCTACGTCGAGCTCATCTGCCTCGTGATCGTCATGGCGGTGCTGATCGTCTGGTCGATCGCGTTGAAAGCGCCTCTCGAGGAGCCGGCCAACCCCACCGACTCGCCCAATCCCGCGAAAGCGCCCTGGTACTTCCTGGGGCTGCAGGAGATGCTCGTTTACTACGATCCGTGGCTCGCCGGCGTTGTGCTCCCGTCGCTCATCATCGTCGGCCTGATGGCGATCCCGTACATCGACACCAACCCCAAAGGCAACGGCTACTTCACGTTCAAGGAGCGGCACTGGGAGATCACGATCTTTCTTCTCGGGTTCATCGTCCTCTGGTGCTCGCTGATCGCGCTGGGGACGTTCCTGAGAGGCCCCAACTGGAACTTCTTCGGGCCATACGAGTTCTGGGACGTCAACAAGCTCGTGCCTTTGAACAACATCAATCTGTCCGAGATCATGTGGATCAAGGTGTTCAAGAAGTCGCTGCCCAACTTCTGGCTGACGCGCGAGATCTTCGGCCTCGCTCTCGTCGGCTTCTACATCGTCGCGCTGCCGCTGGTTCTCTCGCAGACGCTTCTGCGGCGCTTCTTCGAGAAGATGGGCATGGCGCGCTACATGATCGGCGTCAACCTCGCCCTGATCATGCTCTCACTGCCGATCAAGATGTACTTGCGCTGGATCTTCAACCTGAAATACATCGTGGCGATCCCGGAGATCGCGTTCAACATATGAAAAAGCTGTCAGCGAACAGCTTTCAGCTGTCAGCCACCCGAGCGCGAGATCCTCGGTCCCGGGTTCGTTGTTTACTGGGATCCCAACTTCTAACAGCGACTTTTGATTTCGGCTTCGGTCAGCTGAGAGCTGCAAGCTGAAAGCTGTGAGCCGCTGATGCCCCGCAAACCCCCCGCCGAGCCGATCGATCACCACTACAACATTCCGAGGCTGAACCGCGTCTTTTTCCTGGCGGGCGCGATCCTGACGGCGACGTTCATCTGGATGGTCATCGCCGACTACTCGCGCGACTGGAAATCGATTCAGCGGACCTTTCTGCGGCTCGATCGGGACAAGACGCTGGAAGCGCAGCAGGCGGCGCGGGAAAAGGCGTACGGCGCCGAGCGCGACCAGCTTCGCCAGAATCTCGCAGCGGCTCAGGATGAGATCGCGGGTCACCGCCGGACGCTGGCAAAGTTGAATCGGCACCTGTCCGAGCTCGATCCCAAGATCTACGCGGCCGACCAGAGCGCCAAGTTTCTGAAGGCCTCTTTCGACGCGGCGCGCTACCAGTACGAAGACGATCTCGCTCACCGACCCGCATCGGCTCCGAAGTCGAAGCGGGACGTGGACCGCCTCGAAAAAAGCCTGAACGATGCGAATGTGCGCCTGGCTCAACTGAAGAAGGACGAGTCGGACACGAAAGTGGAGATCGGCCGGATCACGTCCCGGCGGGACGAGGTGCAGCTCTCGATCGACAAGCTTTCCACCGACTACAAGCTCGCGCGCCAGAAGGTCGACAGTCTGAAGCAGGACACGATCTTCCGGCTGAGGAATTCGCCGATCCTGGACATGGTGAACCCCTCGCTGCGCGTCCAGCAGGTCCAGCTTCCGGATCACTTCAACGACGTGAACTTCATGCGGATTCCCCGGGTCGACCGCTGCGCCACCTGCCACATGGCCGCCGACCGGAAGGGATTCGAGGAGGCCTCCCTCAAGGAGCTCACCGACCGCTACAAGTCCTTGAAACGCGCCGTCGGGAACGAAGTCGTCTATCTGACTCACCCGCGGCTGAACTTGATGGTGGGAAGCGAATCTCCCCACCCTTACACCGACTTCGGCTGCACTCCGTGCCACGGGGGACGCGACCGGGCTTCGTCTTTTTGGTCCGCGGGCCACTCGCCGGAGAACGACAAAGAGGAGCGGCGGTGGGAGCGCAAGTACGACTGGGAGTTCGACAAGTTCAACGAGATGCCGATTCTGCCGGTCAAGTACATCGACGCCGGCTGCTACCGCTGCCACGCCGATGAAACCAACTTTCCCGAGGCCCCGAGACTCAATGCGGGCATGAAGCTGGTCGAAGGTCTCGGTTGCTGGGGCTGCCATCGCATCGAAGGCCTCGAGAAGCAGAACCTGCCCCGGGTCGGTCCGTCCCTCGAGCGAGTGGCCGCCAAGGTGTCGAAGGACTGGGCCACCCGATGGGTCATGAACCCCGCCACCTTCCGGCCCAACACCAAGATGCCCACCTTCTTCTACCAGGAAAACTTCGTCGACGTGTCGGGCACTCGGAAGCCGACCAAGGCCCAGGCGGAGATGAACCGGCGTGGGAAGCTCGAAAACGACGCGATGGTCAACTCGATCGTCGCGTATCTCTTCGAGAAGTCGCGCCGCGACGCCGCCGCGCCGGAGCCCGGACACGGCGACGCCGTGCGGGGCCAGAAGCTCATCGCCGATCGAGGGTGTTTTGGCTGCCACATGATCGATCCGCGTCCCGACGCGCCGCGCGATCTGATCGGAACGTACCGCCAGTTCGGTCCGAATCTCGCGGGAATCGGCTCGAAGGCTTCGCGCGACTGGATCTTCCAGTGGATCTCCGACCCGAAGAAGTGGAATCCGGAGACGAAGATGCCGAACCTGCGTCTCACCCCGCAGGACGCGAGCGACATCGCCGAGTATCTCTCGACGCTGAAGGCTCCGACCGGGTTCGACTCGGTTCCGTTGCCGACGACCGATCCGAAGGTCCTCGACGACATCGCCTTCTACTTCGAGACCGCGACCAAGACCCGGTTCGACGCGCGAGCAGATCTGGATCGGATGGATCTGCACGCCAAGGAGGTCTATACCGGCGAGAAACTGATCGCGCACTATGGCTGCTTCGGGTGCCACAAGATTCCGGGGTTCGAGGACGCCAAGCCGATCGGAACCGAGCTGACCGAGGAAGGATCCAAGGCAGTTCATCGTCTGGACTTCGGTTTCCTCCACATTCCTCACACGCGTCAGGACTGGTTCCGCACCAAGCTCACCAATCCCCGCATCTATGACCGTGACCGGGCGCGGGGGTGGGAAGAGAAGCTCCGCATGCCGAACTTCCGTTTCTCGGACGAGGAGCTGGACGCCGTGACGACCGTCGTGCTCGGCATGCAGAAGCTCAACGCCTCCGCGAACGCGAAAAAGGAGCTCAACGCCAACGAGACCGCGATCGAGCGAGGCCGGCGGATCGTCAAGGACCACAATTGCCAGGGCTGCCACGTCATCGAGGGGTTCGGCGGGTCCTTCCGCTCGCTGGTCGCGGATCCCTCGCTCGCGCCTCCCATCATTCAAGGAGAGGGCGCGAAGGTTCAGAGCGACTGGCTGTTCTCGTTCCTCAAGGCGCCCAAAACGGGGCAGATTCGGCCCTGGCTCGAGGTCCACATGCCGACCTTCGACTTCTCGGACCGAGACCTCAACGACCTGACGAAGTACTTCGCGTCTCTCGACCGCGCCCAGTACCCGTTCTTGACGGGAGACTACGCCTCCGATTCCGCGCGATGGGCCGCCGGCCGCAAGGTCTTCGAAGTCCTGAAGTGCAAGCAGTGTCATCCTCGTTCCGCCGAGGAGATGAGTCGTCCTGGGGTGGACCGGGCGAGCCTCGCCCCCAATCTGCAGATGGCTTCGACCCGCCTCAGGCACGATTGGATCAACGATTGGATTCGCCGGCCCGATGAATGGATGCCGGGCACGCGCATGCCGACCAACTTCCCCAAGGGGGACGACGGCAAGCGCACGTCTCCGATGGGAGCGATGATCGACGCGCCGGCGTTCGCCGCGGACCGCGCCGAGTTCGCCCGAATCCTGGGTGGAGACGATGCGGCCCGGAAGTTCCTGAGCGACCCCGACGCGGTCACGAGGGCGCTGCGCGACTACGTCTGGTCGATCGGGGTCAACGGCGGGACGGCTCCCGTCGGTTCCACTCCGTCCATGCAGGCGCAAGCCCCCGCGGCCCCACCGCGCCGCGCGGCGGGCAGGCCCGCTTCCGGGGGCGGTTAGTCGTTGCCGATCGACTTTACGTTCTACCTCTGGGCGGGAAGTCTCTGGCTGTCGCTTGCGGCGGTCGTCCTGTTTCTGTGGCTGATGCGAGAGCCGCGCGGGAACGAAGGCGAGAACCCGGACGAGCGTCGGAACGACCGCGGCGGAACGGCCGCCTAGGTCTTCGGATCTTCGAGGGCTTCCCAAAGCGGTCGAAGTCTGCGGTTCGCCTAGGTGCGGTTTCTCAACACGTTGTTCTCATTGAAGACGCCCCGGCGTCGGGCCGCCTCCCTCGTCGGCACGCTCCGACCCGGCCGCCCAATTTCAACCGGGCCGTCGCTGGGGCGCTCGTCGCAGCCTTATCGAGATGAAAGATTTTTCTTTCCTTGCTCCTCGCTCATCGCCGCCAGCGGGAGGCGGCACCGCCGCCGGGTCTTGCATCGTGACAAAAGCCTCGCTGCGAGCTCCGGCCCGGCCGGCGTTCCCCGCCGGGACCCTCGAAATCGCGTTGGTCCGCACCGGCTGTCAGCAGGCGAACGCCAACGTTCTCCCTTGCGGCGATTTCGCGAGCGGCGGGCGTGGATAGTTTCTCTCTTGTCAAACGAGGCCCGCCGCGTGGTCTCGAGGGGAACGCCGCAGGGCCAGGGTGGCTTAGAGAGCGGGAACAATGTGTTGAGAATCGACGCCTAAGCCACCCAAAGCCATCGGACGAACCGGACGAGGAGCAGCACGTTC
>DATDNV010000666.1:0-2448 GCA_036518075.1 Thermoanaerobaculia bacterium | reverse complement strand
CTCGGCTACAAGGTGAAGTGCTTTTGCTATCAGGATTCGCCGCGCCGTCCGCACTCGATCGCTGCGCAGGGCGGAATCAACGCGGCCAAGAACTATCACAACGACGGGGACAGCATCTTTCGACTCTTCTATGACACGGTCAAGGGAGGCGACTTCCGCGCCCGCGAGGCGAACGTGTACCGGCTGGCGGAAGTTTCGGGCAACATCATCGATCAGTGCGTCGCGCTCGGAGTGCCCTTCGCGCGGGAGTACGGAGGGCTTCTCGACAACCGATCTTTCGGCGGCGCGCAGGTCTCCCGCACGTTTTACGCGCGCGGCCAGACGGGCCAGCAGCTCCTGCTCGGCGCCTACCAGGCGCTCGAGCGTCAGATCGGCCTGGGTTCCGTCGAGATGTTCTCGCGCCACGAGATGCAGGAGTTGATCGTGGTCGACGGCCGGGCCCGCGGCATCGTCGCGCGCGACATGGTCACGGGAGAGGTCGAGACGCATCTGGCCGACGCGGTCTGCCTCGCGACGGGTGGATATGGAAACGTCTTCTATCTCGCCACATACGCCAAGGGCTGCAACGGCACCGCGATCTGGCGCGCCTACAAGAAGGGCGCGGCCTTCGCGAATCCGTGTTTCACGCAGATTCATCCGACCTGCATTCCAGTGACGGGCGATTACCAGTCGAAGCTCACGCTCATGAGCGAGTCGCTCCGCAACGACGGCCGCATCTGGGTGCCGAGAGCCAGGGGCGACAAGCGAGCGCCGGGCGAGATTCCGGAGGATGAGCGCGACTACTACCTCGAGCGCATGTATCCGAGCTTCGGCAATCTCGCGCCGCGCGACATCTCCTCGCGGGCCGCCAAGCGCGTTTGCGACGAGGGCCGCGGCGTGGGGCCGACGGGGCTCGGCGTCTATCTCGATTTCCAGGATGCAATCGAAAGGCTCGGCCGGGAAAAGATCGCGGAGAAATACGGGAACCTGTTCGAGATGTATGAGCGCATTACGGACGAGAACCCTTACAAGGTGCCGATGCGCATCTATCCCGCGACGCACTACACGATGGGCGGTCTCTGGGTGGACTACAACCTCATGAGCACCATCCCCGGCCTCTTCGTTCTCGGAGAAGCGAACTTCTCCGATCACGGCGCGAACCGCCTCGGCGCCTCGGCTCTGATGCAGGGGCTCGCCGACGGTTACTTCATCATTCCCTCGACGATCAGCAATTACCTCGCGCGCGAGAAGTTCACTCCAGTGCCTGAACACCACTCGGAGGTTCGATCCGCGCAGGAGGCAGTCGTCGAACGCACCAAGCGGCTGCTTTCCATCCAAGGCAAGCGGACTCCGACCTCCTTCCATCGGGAGCTCGGCAAGATCATGTGGGAGCACTGCGGCATGGCTCGGGACAAAAAGGGTCTCGAGCAGGGCCTCGCGATGATTCCCAAGCTGCGCGAAGAGTTCTGGAAGGACCTGACCGTGCCTGGCAGCGGCCAGGAGCTCAACCAGTCCCTCGAACACGCGGGGCGGGTGGCGGATTTTCTCGAGCTCGGCGAGCTGATGTGTCTGGACGCGCTCGAACGCGACGAATCGTGTGGAAGCCACTTCCGCACCGAGCACCAGACGCCGGACGGCGAGGCGCAGCGCAACGACAAGGACTTCTGCCACGTCGCCGCCTGGGAATACCAGGGCGAGGGCAAGAAGCCCCTCCGGAACGTGGAGCCGCTCGTCTACGAGAACGTGGAATTGGCAGTGCGGAGCTACAAATGAAGATCACTCTGAAAGTCTGGCGCCAGAAAGACGCGAAGTCGAAGGGGCGCTTCATCAACTACGAGGCGGCCGATGTCAATGAGCACATGTCGTTTCTCGAGATGCTCGACGTCGTCAACGAGGGTCTGATCGAGAAGGGCGAGGACCCGATCGCGTTCGACCACGATTGCCGCGAAGGGATTTGCGGCACTTGCGGCGTCGTGATCAACGGACGTCCCCACGGCCCGCGCGACCGGACGACCGCCTGCCAGCTTCACATGCGCAGCTTTCAAGACGGCGACGTGCTGACGATCGAGCCCTGGCGGGCCGCCGCGTTCCCGGTCGTCAAAGACTTGATCGTCGACCGGAGCGCGTTCGATCGCATCATCGCGGCCGGCGGCTACGTGTCGATCAACTGCGGCGGCGCGCCCGACGGCAACGCGATTCCGATTCCGAAGGACGTGTCCGAAAAGGCGATGGATTCGGCCGCGTGCATCGCGTGCGGCGCGTGCGTCGCGGCGTGCAAGAACGCGTCGGCGCACCTGTTCATGAGCGCGAAGATTTCGCACCTGGCGCTGCTGCCGCAGGGCCAGCCCGAGCGTCAGCCGCGCGTCGTCGCGATGATCAATCAGGCCGACGCCGAGGGGTTCGGCAGTTGCTCGAACGAAGGGGAGTGCGAGGCTGTCTGCCCGAAGGAAATTCCGATCTCGAACATCG
>DATDNV010000665.1:0-6122 GCA_036518075.1 Thermoanaerobaculia bacterium | reverse complement strand
GGCCGCAAGGTCTGGGGAGGTCTCGCTCCGTACGGAGAGGTCTGGCGGGCGGGCGCGAACGAAAACACGACCATCCGGTTCTCGACGCCTGTTGCGGTCGGCGGCAAAAAGCTCGAGGCCGGCACCTACGGCCTTCACATGATTCCCGGCGAAAAAGAATGGACCGTGATTTTCTCCAACATGAGCGTGGCGTGGGGCAGCTTTTCCTACGACCCAAAGGAAGACGCGGCCCGCGTGACCGTCACGCCGCATCCCGCCGAGTTCGAGGAGCGCCTCTCTTATCGCTTCGACAATCCCACCGAAACGTCGGTCGAAGCCTCCATGCACTGGGAAAAGCTCGCGGTCGGTTTCAAGATCGAAGCCGATACGCCGCAGATCGCCGTGGAAAGCCTTCGCGCGCAGCTTCGCGGGCTTCCGCGGTTCTCCTGGCAGGGCTGGAGCCAGGCGGCCAACTACTGCGCGCAGCACGGAGTCAATCTGCCCGAAGCGATGACCTGGGTCGATCGGTCGATCGGCATGAACGAGAACTTCCAGAACCTGAGGGTCAAGGCCGCGGTCATGGAGAAAAGCGGCGACGTGAAGGCCGCCGAGTCGCTCCGCGCGCGGGCGATGAAGATCGCCACCGAGGCCGACTTGAATACCTATGGTTATCAGCTCATGTCGCAACAGAAGATGGATGAGGCGATCGCCATCTTCCAGCGCAACACGCGCGAGCATCCGCAGTCCTGGAACGTCTGGGACAGCCTGGCGGAGGCCTACGAGAGGCAGGGAAACAAGAAGGCCGCGATCGACAACTACACCAAGGCGCTCTCGATGGCGCCGGCGGACCAGAAGAAGCGGCTCGAAGACACCGTGGCGAGGCTGAAGGCCTGAGCCTCGCGCGCTTTCGTGTTATATCGAATCTGACATAACACGATCTGACGACCGGACGGGCTGGGCCGCTAGGCGGGCTTTGGTCTCGCGCGTTCAGCTAGGGAACTACCGTCGGCGTGATGACAGGACCTGGCGTGACGGTCGCCGTCGGGAAGGAACTGAACTGCATGGCGAAGTTCCCGTTGACGGGCGAGCAGCAGACGACGCCCGAGGCGGCGCCGGTCTGCGTTCCGGAATAGGTTCCCGAGATCGTCGAGCCGGAAATCGTTCCCGACCCTGTCGCCGTTCCGGAGCAGGGGTTTCCGAAAGTCAGTGTGAAGTTGAAATTGTTGTTCGAGACCGTGCCGGAAAACGTCCCCAGGCTCGCCATGGTCGCGTTGAAGGAGCAGCCGCTCTGGGAGATCACCGCCACGTCGCTGCCGGAGCGCCCACAGGAATCGCTCCAAAAGGAGTTGCGTGACCCCGCGATGTTCGTACACCCGCCGCCGCCCGGGGTCGGCGTGGGACAGGGGGCGTTGGGTGGACAGTTCTTCTCGCCGCATCGGGCGAGAAGGAAAAGCGCGGCGATCGCGCCGGCGATGGCGATTCGCGAGAGAACGCGCCTCATGCTTCGACCGCGATCCGGGCCCGGGTGGCCCGGGAGTCGGTTCGTCTGGCGCGCGTTTCCTTCATACTGTTCCACGTTACACGATACGGAGACGCCGCTGGATCCGTCTCCGTTACTTTTTCGCGTTTCACGCTCCGGAAACCGGCGCGGCGGCGTCCGGCCGTGTGGACGCGTCGGCGCCGGCGGTCGCTTTCTCCGCCACCTCCCAGAGTCGACGCGCATCCGAGTCGTTTTGGGCCGCGCCCGAAGGGGCCGCCTCGCGGAACCGATCGAAGTATCGGCCGGAGACGCCTTCGACCTCGGGATCGGCGGCGAGTCGCACGACGGGGGCCGCGCCCTTCGCGGAAGAGGGAAGCAGAATTCGGAGAATCCAGGGAATTGGCGCCGGCGCGGCGCGCCAGATATTGGTCGCAATCACTCCCGGATGGATGGCATTGGAGGCGACCGACGTCTCTCGCCGCGCGAGCTCGCGCGTCCAGAGCACGAGAGCCAATTTCGAGTTCGCGTAGGCGCGGAACCCACGATATCCCCGCTCGAGCTCGAGGTCGGCCCAGTCGATCGTGCCGCTTCGGTGAGCTTGCGAGCTGACGATGACGATGCGCGGGCGGGGAGTGGACTTCAGGTTCGGCAGCAAGAGCCGTGTCAGAAGAAACGGCCCGAGAAAATTGGTCTCCCAGGTCCGCTCGTGGCCGTCGGCCGTGAGCGCGCGGCGCCTCGCCACCATGCCGGCGTTGTGGATGAGGACATCGAGGCGCGGGTGTTTCGTCGAGATCCGTTCGGCCGCGCCGCGCACCGACGCAAAGGATGATAGGTCGGCGGTCACGAGTTCGGCCTGGCCTCCTTCGCGGACGATCCTCTCGACGACTCCCCGGCCGCGCGCCTCGTCGCGCGCGCCCACGAGAACTTGTGCTCCGAGACGGGCTAGCGCGCGTGCGGTCTCGAGCCCGATCCCGCTCGTC
This sequence comes from Thermoanaerobaculia bacterium, assembly GCA_036518075.1. Classification (GTDB taxonomy): domain Bacteria; phylum Acidobacteriota; class Thermoanaerobaculia; order UBA5066; family Gp7-AA6; genus DATDNV01. Next base: position 3,683 of record DATDNV010000665.1, on the reverse strand, counting down.
GCGCCGGTGACCAGAACGGCGCGGCCGCTCATGGTCCATCCGCCGGTATCCATCGAATCGAGCTTATACTCGCGCGCGAAACGCGGAGCCGATGACGCTGACCTTCACACGAAGGGAGTTCGCCGCCGGGCTGGCCGCCTTCGCGGCCATGCCGATGCTCGCGCGGGGGGACTCGGGCTCAGCGAGCGCGGCGGCGGGCTGGGCGCCTTATCCCGGCGCCACGATCATCGACGGCCTCTCCGAAGCGTTCGACCCGGGTGCGACGCTTCCGCTGACTCCCGAGGATCTTGCCGCGGCGCGAGAATCCGGCCTCACCGCGGTGAACTTCACCGTCGTCGGACCGGGAGCCGGATTCGAGGACACGGTGCGTGCGATCGCATTCGTCGAGCGCGCCGCCGAGGAATATCCGGACCGATACCTCCTCGTCCGCAAGCACGCGGACATCGCCCGCGCCCGGCAGGCGCAGCGGCTCGGACTCATTCTGGGATTTCAGACGACCGAAATGCTGGGCGCGGATCTCTCGCGGATCGACCTCTTCCGCAACATGGGTGTGCGAATCATCCAGATGACCTACAACGTGCGCAACCTGTTCGGCGACGGGTGCCTCGAGCCGGGGGACGCCGGCCTTTCGAATCTCGGTGCGGAGGCGGTCCGCCGGATGAACGGACTGGGGGTCGCCGTCGATCTGTCTCACTGCGGCACCCGCACGACCGCGGAGGCGATCGCCGTTTCGCAGAAACCGGTCTTGATCACCCACACCGGCTGCAACGCGGTCTATCGCCATCCGCGCAACAAGGACGATCGGGAGCTGCGCGCGGCGGCCGAGCGCGGGGGAGTCGTCGGTATCTACCTGATGCCTTATCTCGACGGGGGCTCCGGCGAGCTGACCCCGGCGATGTTTCTCGCCCATTTCGATCACGCGCTGAAGGTCTGCGGGGAGGACCACGTCGGTGTCGGAAGCGACCAGGGAGTCGCGCCGATTCGGGACTCGCCCGAGTATCGAGAGCACCTTCGCAGGGAGATCGAAGATCGCATCCGCCGCGGCGTCTCCGCTCCCGGTGAGAGTCCGAATCGTCCACCCTTCATTCCGGAATGGAACCGCGTGCGCCGGATGGAGAGGATCGCCGCCGCGCTGACGGCGCGCGGCCACGCCGATTCGGTCATCGCCAAGGTTTGCGGTGGGAACTTCGACCGGGCCTTGAAGGAGATCTGGGGATAAGAACGAGGCGGCCCGGACGTGCTCCGCCCGGGCCGCCCCGGGACCGCGATCCGGGTACTACTGTCCGGTCGCGCCTCCGCCCGTCGTCGAGCGCCGCGGCGCCATCGCCTGAAGGCAGGCATTCACCGCATTCTGGTGGTCCGGCGTCAGTTTCGACAGGACCTGATTCTGAACCGACTGTCCGTCGCTCTTGAGCTTGGCCTCATCGCTGTGGACGGTGAGAGTGTCCTTCCCGATCGTCGCGTCGTCGGCGCCATTCGCGATGTCCACCTGAAGCTTGTCGTGATCGCTTCGAAGCGTCTGGAAATCGGCCTGGAAGACGCTCTTCGAGCTCGTGAGGATCGCGTCGACGGCGGTCTTCTCGTCGCTGGTCAGATCGACTTTCGAGAGACAGTGATGCAGGGCGCCGCCGAACCCGCGGCCGCCATGACGGCCCATCGGACCGAAGCCTTGGTCTGCAAGCAGGGGCAGAGAGATCGCGGCGATCGCCGCTGCCGCGAGTCTGTTGAGTATGAAGGAACGTTTCATTTCGGGGACACTCCCTGGTTGGACCCGGGCGGGATTGCCTTCGTCCTTTGCCGATTGAAAGACGGACGAGGGCGAGGGGGAGATTACGCTCGCGCCTTCGCCGCGCCTCGCGATTCCAGGTCCGCGAGGCAAACCGCCGTGCGGCGCAGTCCCTCCGAGAATATTCCCGGTTCCTGCCCGATTCCCAGCCGCAGGTGATGCTCGATACCAAACGCCGAGCCGGGCGCGAGCATCACACCTTGCTTCTCGGCGAGAACGTTCGAGAGATCGAGCGAGGGGATGTCCAGCGCGTAACCCATCAGGGCGAGAAGCCCGCCCCGTGGCTCGGTCCACCACACGAGCTCGGAATGCTTCGCGAACCACGCTCGCGCGGTTTCGAGGTTTCGCCGGACGATCGACCTCGTGCGCTCCACGATGCCGCTGCGGTGTTTCAGGGCGAGGACCGCGAGTGCGTCGCTCAGCTTCGCCGGAGACAGTGAAACGTAGTCGCGTGTTCCCCAGCAGCGGGCCACCAGATCGGCGGGACCCGCGAACCAGCCGATCCGCAATCCCGGAAGCCCGAAGGGCTTCGAGAGGGTGCCGACGCTGATGCAATGTTTTCCGAGATTGCGCATCGGCGGCGCCAGAGGCTCGCCGCCCGGCAAGTCGAGCCAACGGTACGCTTCATCGGAGAGAACGCGCGCGCCCACGGAGGACGCGAGGGCTTCGATGCGGCGCAGGTCCGCTTCCGAGAGCATGGAGCCGGTGGGATTGTGCGGCGTGTTGATCACGATCAGCCGCGTCTTCGGCGTCAGAAGCCGTTCGAGCTCGTCCAGGTCGTATCGGAAGCGGTCCTCCGGCCGGAGCTTCCAGAGCGAAACGTCGCAGCCGATGGCGCGTGGGACACTGTAGAGCTGCTGATAGGCGGGATAGACGGCGACGACGTGGTCGCCCGGCTCGAGCAGCGCGTTGAACAGGAGAAAATTCGCCTCGATGGCGCCGGTCGTTACGAGGACTTCTTCGGGTCCGGTGTTGGGATAGGTGGCGGCGATGGCCGAACGCAGCTCGAGGGTCCCCGGCGCCTCGCTGTAGCCCAGCCGCAGCTCGAGCAACTTCGCCAGCGACTGGGCCCGTTCCGATTCGGGCTCGAGATCCAGCAGCTCCCGAACCGTCATCGGAAAGATCCCGCTCTCCGCGATGTCGTACGGGGTCTTCGTCTCCCAGGTCGTCATCCATCGTTCGAGGGCAAACCGTTCGATCTTCACGGTCGAGAAGATATATCGGCAGGCTCCCGGCCGCGCGATTTCTCGCACGGTCTCGTCTTTCGCCGATCGGTGACCTAGAATCGAAAAAGGGAGTCGGCTTTGAAGCGCTGGACGGTTGCGGATCTTGCGGGGGCGATTCTACTGACCGCTCTCTATGTGCTCCTCGCGAAGCTCGGGCTTCAGATCCACGCCATCAACCATTTTGCGACCCTCGTCTGGCCGCCGACCGGTCTGGGTCTGGTCGCGTTGCTCGTTCTCGGCATCCGCTTCTGGCCGAGTATCGTGCTCGGCGCTTTTCTGGCCAATCTCTGGACCGGCGCCCCCATCGCCGTCGCGCTCGGCATCGCCGCCGGGAACGCGCTCGAGGCCGTTGCCGGCGCCTACCTCCTTCGCACGATTCCCGGTTTTCGGAGCTCGCTCGATCGGTTGACCGACGTGCTCGGGCTCGTCGGCCTCGCCGCCGTATTGAGCTCCATGATCGCAGCGACGATCGGAGTCTCGAGCCTGGTCCTCGGCGGGGTTCTCTCGTCGGATCGCTTCGTGCCGACCTGGCGCGCGTGGTGGCTGGGGGACGCCATCGGTGACCTCGTTCTCGCGCCGCTGCTTCTGACCTGGGGGTATGCGCGCAAGCCCCTTCCGTCGCGCGCTCGGATCTGGGAGGGCAGCGCGCTCGGCGTACTTCTGCTGCTCAT
>DATDNV010000664.1:0-4055 GCA_036518075.1 Thermoanaerobaculia bacterium | reverse complement strand
GAGGCCACCGGGCCCGCGGCGTTGTTGGTGTCGTCCGAAGAAGTCAGCTTGATGCCGCCGCCGCCGTCCTTGTGGTACATCCATAACTCGACCGGGGGGATGCCGGCGCGCTTTCCGTCCTCCTTGCGCGCGATCAGGTATTCGCCGTCCGGCGTCCAGGCGGCGCCGCGCACGTACGCGTCTTTCTCCGACGTCAACGCGCGCGCATTCGAGCCGTCTGCGTCCATCAACCAGACGTTTTCGATGCCGCCGCGGTCGGTCGTGAACGCGATCGTCTTTCCGTCCGGAGAGAAACGCGGGTGCGTATCCCAGGCCGGGCCGCTCGTCAGCGCGTGCGCCCGGCCCCCCTCGATCGGAAGCGAATAGACGTCGCCGAGAAGATCGAAGACGATCGCGCGTCCGTCCGGCGAAACGTCGACCGACATCCAGGTGCCTTCGGAAGTCTCGAATTCGATCTTCCGGCTGTCGGGCCGAGGCGCGTTGATGTCCGCAGCCGGATCGGGCGGTTCATCCGATTTCTTGTCGTCGGCGGCGCGAACAGCAGGAGCGCACGTGATGAGCGCTGCGCAAAGAAGACGAGACAGCCAGCGAGAGATGCGTTGCATCGGGCCTCCTGCGATTAAAGCGGCGCCTGAGAGGGGCGGATTATCGACCGGAAAAAGCCCGACTTGTCAATCTCATCGGTTCGAAATTCGCTCGATTCCGTACCGCCCGGGGCCGCTGGAGGCGCTTGGCCAAAAAGTGTCTCCGCGGGGATGCACCGGATGACCATCGTCGCTGCCTCTGGCCGCTGGAACGCCGGGCTGGAGGTCTAGGGCAGTTGATTCGGCAGGTCTGGCTCGCGAGTAACACGCTTCATGTGAGGCATTTGCAGTGAGGTTGCCTCGTTGACCCGGAGCAGGGGAATCTCTTCCCATTCGCGGCCAGCTCGGGGAATGGCGCTTGCAAACTCACCCGGGAAGAGACAGCAGAAAGGACGTCGAGACACATGCAGATTCGAGACAGGGAAAGCTCTGACCAGACCTGGCCGCGCAAGGCGAATAGCCCACGGACGACTTTCAAATTGGTTCCGGTGATCCGGACTCCGTCCTCGAATAGCCCCAGCCCTGCGGGACGAATCGGCGACGAAGACATCGAGGACCTCGGCGAACCGGTCGAAGAACCCCGCGCCTGACCTGCGCCCGAAAGCTGTCGGCGCGCCCCGCGGAGCGAGAGGCGCCGAGAGAGTTCGAGCGGAAGGAAAGCGGGAGCCGGGGGGCGGCCAACCTGCTAGCATTAGGCTCCCGTGATTGGATCGGCCCCCGCGACGCGCCGACACCGCATCGAGGCGGCGCGCCTCAAACCCGGCGTTTCGATCGATCAGATCCCCGAAACGCCCGCGCAGAGTGGGACTGCTCCGCGCACACTGACCGGCCGGGCGTTGATCCTCTGGGACCCGAAGACTCAGGATAAGAAGCTCGACGCGATCGATACCGATCAGATCACTCCCGGCGCCGATTGTGTCTCCGAGAGTCTCGAGGCCCTCGACGAGCGCTGGAAGGCCGGCGCCTTTCGCTATCTCATGCCGGACTTCCGTGAACGGGTTCATCGGGGCGAGACGTTCCTCATCGCCGGCGACCGATTCGCGATCGGCTCCTCGCGCGAGATGAGCCCGGCGGGCCTGAAGGGAGTTGCGGAAGAAGTCGGCAAGGAGCTCGTCGTCGTCTGTGGCCAGAACATGGGCGACATCTTCCGCCGCAACGCCTTCAATCTCGGACTGCACGTCGTTCAGAGTCCGGAAGCCGTGGCCGATGCGCAAGACGGAGACGTCTTTTCGTTCGAGACTCAGTCTCGGGAGCTGACCAACCAGACTCGAGGGAAGACTTACACGCCGGCCCCTCTTTCTGCCAAGGAGGATGAGATCCGGTCGAGCGGTGGAATCCTGGCCGTCGGCCGGAGGGAATTCCGAAAATCGGTCGAGCGAAGACCGGAGATCGTCTGGCCAGATCCGGAAACCGCGAGCCGGCTCACGACGACCGAGCAGATCGTCTGGGCTCACCGCGTCGACCGGGACGCTTCGATCGGTCCGGGAGCCACGCTGCGCGTGTATGCCGATCTTCTCCCGGCTTCCGACGGGACCGCGCCGTTCGCGATTCACACCTTCAACCAGATCACCGGCGGCCGGATCATCGATCCGCGACAGGCGGCGATCGCCAACGATCACTTCGTTTTCACCGGCAACCAGGCCGACGACAAACAGACGGCGATCGGCCGGGCGTTCGCGCGCGTGCATGGGATCGAGAAGCCCTATTACGCGACTCCGGGAGACGGTATCTTTCACTTCTATTTTCCGGAGCAGGGGCTCGTGCTCCCCGGCCAGTTCATTCCCGGAGCGGACTCGCACAGCCGCGCGTACGGCGCCTACGGAGCGATCGGCTTCGGAGTCGGTTCGACCACGCTCGGATTTGGATGGGCAACCGGCTACGTCTATTTCACGATGGCGCGACAGCGGCGCGTCGTCTTTCGCGGAAAGCTCCATCCCTGGGTGTCGGGCAAGGACATCGTGCTCGAGCTTCTGCGGCGCTGGGGAGCCAAGCAGGCGCAGGGGATGTCGGTCGAGTTCGTCGACTCGGGCAAGCAGCTTCCGATCGCTTACCGAAACACGATCGCCAACATGATGGCGGAGGCCGAGGCGATGAGCGGGATCTTCGCCCAGGACGAGATCACCCATGCGTGGTACCGCGCGAAAGGAATCTCGGACCTTCCCTACCCGCGCATCGCCCCCGGGCAAAACGCGCGCTACGAGATCGACGAAGTGCTCTCGCTCGATGACGTCTCACCGATGATCGCGAAGCCGTACTCTCCGGGCAACGCGTTTTCTGCCGATCAGGTCGCGCGCGAGCGCATCGGGTTCGACAAGGCGCTCATCGGTTCCTGCACCAACGGCTCCTACGACGATCTTCTTTCGGCCGCGCTCGTGCTGGCGGCGGCTCGCGGACAGGGCTTCCGGCGCTCGGCCAAGTCTCTGGCTGTGTTTCCGGGATCGGGCGGCGTGCGCCGGGAGATCGAGAAGCCGGATCCGAGACTGGCCGGAGAGTCGATCGCGGAAGTCTTTCGCTCCGTCGGCGGCCAGATTCGCGAATCCTGGTGCGGACCCTGCTTCGGCCAGGGTCCCGACGCGCTAAAGCCCGGCGAGCGCGCGATCACCTCTTTCAACCGCAACTGGCAAAATCGGATGGGTGTGGGCGGCGAAGGTTATCTCGCCAGCCCCGCGGTCGTCGCCGCCTCCGCGCTGCTCGGCTACATGGCGCCTCCCAACGAGCTCGGACTGCGCTGGGAACCGGAGCGGTTCGGGGTGTAGTAGACACGTCGGCGTTCCCTCGTCGGCAGGCGGCGGCCCGGCCGCCGGACACACCTGAGAGCCGCCGCTGCGGTCGCTCGGACACAGAAACACGGTGTCCAGCTGTAGGTCCTCGGCGTGTGTCCTCGGACAGCGCCTCCTCCGGGAACGCCGCCGCGTCACGATTTGGGTGAGTTGCGTCGGAAGCTCTATTATATCAGATCTGATATAAGTCAGCGATCCACCCGAAGCATGTCGCGGTTGAGGACGGGCAGGTAGAGACCCTTCGGCTCGCGCGTCCACCAGGCACCTGTCGCGCGGCGAGCAGCAGAGTCGGTGAACCGGTACTCGTAGACCACGGCGCGCAGGTATCGCGGAGGGCCGTTCGGAAACGGATTCACGGCGAGGAGCCCCGTGACGTCGGGCTTTCCCTGAAGAAGGCGCCCGCACAGCGCGAGGAACCAGGGATTCTCCGAGTAATTGCCGAGCGCCGCAAACCACATCTGCCAGTCGAGCCTCGGCTGGTGCGGGGCGACGAACCGGGGACGCCGCGTCACGTCCCCCGGCTTCCACCGAAACTCGTAGGCCTTCCACTCCGCTCCGTCGTCGCTTCCTTCGAGGATGATCTCCGGGCGCGAGGTCGTCATGACCATGAAGAGACCGTAGCTGCCGACCGACCGGAACGGACTCACGGCCCGCGCGAACGAGATCGCCGGCCCCGGCCAGGGAATCGGAA
>DATDNV010000663.1:0-5134 GCA_036518075.1 Thermoanaerobaculia bacterium | reverse complement strand
GGCGATGATCGGCGCGACGATCGCGGCCGGAGCGGTCTACTTCTTCGTCTGGAAGGGACTCGGTTTCCCGCAGGACAAGAGCTATTACGTGGTCGTCCTCTCGTTCCTGCTGATTCACTACTTCTACGACCACATCCTCTTCCGCGACTTTCAGCCCTTCCAGGCCAGACAGACAGCCTAGACGGTCTCTCTAGACGGTCTCTCATTAGACCCGTGCCGCGCACTTTCTAAACGACAGCCGAGTCTGTTTCGAAATCGCGCTCCAGATCGCCGCGCTTCCTTTCAGTTCTCAGGATTCGTTCCAGTGGATCCGAGCCTCCGGGGTCCTGCCGCCGGACACCGAACGACAAGCGAGGGCCGGTTGGTCACTCTCGCGGCATGGCCCGAGCGTGGCGACGAGGGAGGCGGGATCGGCGCAGCGGTCTCCGAGCGGAACAAAGTCTTGAGAATCGCATCAGCTCTTTTGGAGCCGGTCGTAGCCGGAGACGGCGACGTAGTCCTTCGGCTTCTCGAAAAGCGCGTCGTCCGCGCCGACGCGAACGTCGAGAAGCTGCGTGCCGGTGAACGGCTGTGCCTCACTGCCTTTCTGCTTTTTCTCGATCTCGATTCGCACGGGAAGCCGCTCGAGGTCGCGCGCCGCCCAGACGTAGACCCGGTCTCCGGAAGGCAGAGTCAGCTCATAGCGATCACACGGATGAATCCCGTGGACGCCGTCCCCGATCTGCTTCCATGAGGCCCCATAGCGCTGCGCGTAGGCTTCCGCGTCAAAGCGCGGCTCGAGCGGGTAACCCGGCACGATCTCGTCGGTCGGCTGCCACTGGGTTTCCAGGATCTTCTTGGTTGAGGGACGGAACTGCCAGATCTTGCGCAGGTCGGGCCTCATGATCTTCACCAGCGGGGAACCGTCGAACGTCCCTTCGACTCGGCGGCTCTCCCCCTTCACGGCGATCGAGTACTTCTCGTTAGGACCGAAAACCAGCAGCGCCCGGTAGCCATCGCGCGATACCGTCTTCGGGGCGCCGCAGGAGGCAGCCAGGACGGCGACCAATGCAATGGCGATCTGTCGTCTCACGGCGGTGAATTTACTCGATTTGTGATCGTTGACCGGTGATCGTTGATCGGTGGCCAGGGCAAGAAAGCTGTATCCATGGCCTGATCACAAATCACCAATCGCCAATTACCAGTTCCCGCATAATCCCGCCCCGTGGCCTGGTGGGAGAACTGGTTCGGGGAGGAGTATCTCGAGCTCTATCCTCACCGCGACCTCGCCTCGGCGCGGCGAGAGGTCGCGTTTGCCCTGGCGCGGCTCGATCGGAACCCCCAGCCCTTGCTGGATCTCTGCTGCGGGACCGGCCGCCATTCCCTCCGCCTCGTCGAAAAGGGGATTTCGCCGGTCGGACTCGACTACTCCGCGCCCCTTCTCGAGCTCGCGCGGATGCGAAACGAGCGGTTGCCTCTCGTCCGGGGAGACATGCGGCGGCTTCCGTTCTCGGACGGCTCGTTTCACTCGGTGATCAACTTCTTCACGAGCTTCGGGTATTTCCTTGCCGAGGAGGACAACCGCGCGGTCCTGGCCGAAGTGCGCCGCGTTCTCTGGCCGGGCGGCCAGTTTCTTTGCGATACGTTTGGCCTCGAGGAGGTTCTCTCGCGGCTGGTGCCCGAAGAAAGCCGCCAGACCGGCGACCGCGAGTATCGCATCCGGAGGCGTTGGAACCCGAAGACGCGACGAATCGAAAAAGAGATCGAAGTCATGCACGGGAGCTCGACGGAAACCTTCCGCGAGTCGGTCCGTGGCTACACTGCGGAGGAGCTGATGCAGATGGCGGAGGGAGCAGGGCTCAAGGTCGAAGGACTCTGGGGAGACTTCGACGGCTGTCCGGCCGGTCCCTCCTCCCCGCGCCTGATTCTGCTTGCGAGCAAGAAATGAAGAACTCGATCATCCCTTTCGACCGGTATCCGTCGCTTCCGCCGCTGTTCCTGGATTTTCTGAAGGGATCTCCGCTCTATCCCGACCGCCCCACCCTCGAAGCCGCTCAGAAACGGGGCAAGGAGCTCTTGGGACAGAAGTCCGCCCTGGCGGCGAGCGACTTTCGCTGGCGGCACCCCGAGGCGGAAAAAATGGCGCAGGATCTGGCCGAGGGCCGGGCGGTCGCGGTCGTCGCGGGCCATCAGGTCGGCCTCTTCACCGGCCCGCAGTACACCGTCACGAAGGCCTTCGACGCGATTCGGGTCGCGCGCGAGCTTCGGGATCGCGGGCTTCACGCTGTTCCCGTCTTTTTCGCGCTGACCGACGACCATGATCTGGAAGAGGTCGCGCGGACCGCCCGGCCCGGTCCGGAGGGTCCCGAGACTCTCGTTCTCGAGGGCGCCGACCGGGCCAACCGCCGTCCCGTCGGGCCGCTCCCCATTCCCGAGCGCATCACCGAGATCGTTGAACGGTTCCGCCCCGACGCCCGCACTCCGGAGGCGAGCGAGATCCTCGAAGCGTTCGCCCGCCGCAGCGCGCCCGGGACGACCTACGGGAACGCATTCATCGAGACTCTCCTCGATCTGGTCGACGAGCCCCTGCTGGTCGCCGATCCGCTCGTCGAACGCGGACGCGCCGCGGCGGCCGAGCTCATGCGCCGGAGCGCCGGGCAGACAGAAAAGCTCCGAGAGACTCTGGCCTCGGCCGAGGAAGCGATTCGCCGCCAGAACCGCGATGTCCCGGCGCCGCACAAGCCGGGCGTCTTCTGTTTTTTCCTGGTCGCCGATGGAGAGCGCCGCCGAATCGAAGACGTGCCCCAGGCGCTTCGTCAGGTTTCGGAACAGCACGCCTGGGTCTCCGCGGACGTGCTCACGCGCCCCGTTCTCAAATCTTTCCTGCTTCCGATCGCCGCCTCGATCCTGGGCCCCGCCGAGATCGCGTATCACGCGCAGTCGCTGCCGTTGTTCCCCCTTCTCGGTGTCCGGCCGCCGGTGCTGATGCCCCGTTCGCACGTCGTTCTGATCGGTCCGGCCGAACGCCGCGCGGCCGAAGCTCTCGGCATCTCCCCCCAGGACCTGCTGCGGACTCGAGAGAGGGAAACGACACCCGCTCCCGGCGCGCTACGCATGGATTCGCTCGCCCGGCACACCGACCGGGAGCTCGAAACGCTTGCCGCGAGCCTCCAGGAGCTCGACCCGACGCTGGAGGGCGCTTTGGAAACCACGCGGCGCAAGGTTGCGTACCAGATGGGGCAGCTCGCGGAGCGAATTCGAAAAGCGGCCGAACGGAAGGACGAAGTGCGGGAAAAGCGGTCTCGAAAGCTCGAAACGATGGTGCGGCCGGGAGGAACCGCGGCCGAGCGCCTGTATCCCCCGCTCGTTGCACTTCTCGCCTATGGCCGCAAGTCGCTCGAAATCATTCGGTCCGCCGCCACCGGCTCGCTCGAGGGAGGAGTCGTGGCTGAGATTGACGGCGCGGCCGAGGAGAAGCCGGAGGGGGCGCATGCCGGTTGACGTTCTGGCTCTGTCGGCTCATGCCGACGACATCGAGCTCACTTGCGGAGGAACCCTGATCGTCCTCAAGGATCGAGGCCACTCGTTCGGCATCGTCGACTTGACCCGCGGAGAGATGGGCACCCGGGGGACGGCCGAGATTCGCGCACGAGAAGCCAAGAGAGCCTCCGAAATCCTGGGCGCGAGCTTTCGAGAGACTCTCGACTTCGGCGACGGCGGTCTGCGCGTCAACCGCGAGAACGAGCTGGCCTTGGTCGATGTCATCCGGCGCGAGCGGCCGCGGCTGATCCTGGCTCCCTATCCCGAAGACCGCCATCCCGATCATCGGCGAGCGGGAGAGATCATCACCGACGCCGCCTACTATGCGGGGCTTCGCAAGATCGAGACCCGCTTTGCCGCCCATCGACCGCAGCAGACGATCTATTTCTCAACCGCCTTCGTGCATGCGCCCAACTTCGTCGTCGACGTCACCTCGGCGATGGAACGGCGGTTCGATGCGATTCGCGCCTACAAGAGTCAGTTCCATGATCCGGTGTCGGCCGAGCCGGCGACTCTCCTGTCGCAGGCCTCTTTTTTGAAGTCGATCGAAGCGCGCGCCCGCTACTTCGGCTGGATGATCGGAACCGAGTTCGGCGAAGGCTTCGTTTCGAAGCGTCCCCCCCGGATCGACAATCCCGTCGCCGCCTTCGAAGGATTCGAGCCGGGGTTCTGAGAAGTGATGAGTGACAAGTGACAAGGGACAAGAACGCGGGGCCTCTCGACTCGTCACTCATCACTCGTCACTCGTCACTCGATTCTCACGCGTTCCGGAGGCATGCGTGAGAATCGGAATCACCTGCTATCCCACCTACGGCGGCAGCGGCGTCGTCGCGACGGAGCTGGGCCTCGCGCTGGCCGAGAGAGGAGACGAAGTTCATTTCATCTCCTACGCGCTTCCTTCTCGACTCGCGCTTCCGCAGGCCGGGGTCTCCTTTCATGAAGTGATTGCGCCGACCTATCCGCTCTTCGTCTCTCCCCCTTACACGCTCGCGCTCGCCACGAAGATGGCGGAAGTCGCCGCGCACGCGCGCTTGGACCTCCTCCACGTGCACTACGCCCTGCCGCACGCCATCTCGGCGATCCTCGCCCGCGGCATGTCGATCGACGCCGGCTCGCCGCTCAAGGTTGTCACCACCCTCCATGGGACCGACATCACGATCGTCGGACAGGATCGGTCCTATCTGCCGATCACGAGGTACGGCATCGAGAAGAGCGACGCGGTCACGGCGGTCTCGCAGTACCTGAATGACGTCACCGTCGCCGAGTTCTCGGTGCGGCGGCCCATCCACGTGATCCCCAATTTCGTCGATGGCAGGCTGTACCATCCCGACGGAGCGTCGGAATACGCGCGGACCCTCTTCGACCCCGCCGAGGCGCTGATCCTGCACATCTCGAATTTCCGTCCGGTCAAGCGGATTCGCGACGTCATGGCGATCTTCGACCGATTGCAACGGCGAATCCCCGCCCGCCTCGTCCTGATCGGAGACGGCCCGGAGCGATCGCTCGCCGAGAGGCTCGCCGCCAAAGGGGGTTTCGAGAACAAGACCTCGTTCCTGGGAAATGTCGCTGCGATCGAGACGATCCTTCCGCTCGCGAAGCTTCTCCTCCTTCCTTC
>DATDNV010000662.1:0-2144 GCA_036518075.1 Thermoanaerobaculia bacterium | reverse complement strand
CGCGACGAACGTGTCCGTGGCGGCAACTCGTTCCACTGGAGCGTCGAGGTACGCAAAGAGCTCCGACGCGATCCGCGCTGCAATCTCGGCCCCGTAGCCCCAGGAAATCGGATCCTCGTAGACGACGAGGGCGCGGTTGGTCTTCTCGACCGAACGGCGAATCGCCTCCCAGTCGTAGGGAGAAAGACTCCGCAGGTCCAGGATCTCGACCGACTTGCCCGTCTCCTCCGTGAAGGCCTTCGCCGCCTGCCTCGCGCGGTAGACCGTCGCTCCGTAGGTGATGACCGTCACGTCCTGGCCTTCCTGGACAACCGAGGCCTTGCCGAAGGGAATCATGAAGTCGGGACCCGGATAGATCCCCTTGTTGTGGGTCTGGCGATAAAGGTGCTTGTGCTCGAGAAAGAGCACGGGATCGTCGCAACGGATCGCGGTGCGTAGGAGCCCGTTGGCGTCCAGCGCATTGGAGGGCATCACGACCCGCAGCCCCGGATTGTGGGTCATCAGAACCGCGCTCGACTGGGAGTGGTAGACGGCCCCTCCCCCGATGTATCCGCCGATCGCGACGCGCACGACGGCCGGACACGAAAACGCGTTTCCCGACCGCCACCGCATGTTGGAAAGCTCGCTGCGAATCTGCATGTAGGCGGGCCAGATGTAGTCATAGAACTGAATCTCGACGACCGGCTTCAGACCCCGCACCGCCATCCCGATCGCGCGGCCGACGATGTTGGCCTCCGCGAGCGGCGAGTTGAAGACGCGCTCTTTTCCGTAGAGACGTTGGAGATTGGCGGTCAGCTTGAAGACGCCGCCCTTGCCCTTGCACTCCGCCAGCGCTTCGTCGCGAGAGGCGTCAGCGACATCCTCGCCGAACACGACGATGCGCGGGTCGCGCTTCATCTCATCTCGCAGGCACGCGTTGATCAGGTCCACCATCGTCGTCGGGTCCGCGTCTTCGGCTGGCGCGGGCTCGGTCGCGAACGCATCGGAAGTCGGGTCGACGTCGGGCGAGTAAACGAATTCGTAGGCCGATTCCGGGGCGGGAAGCTCGGCGGCCAGAGCCTTGTCGGCGGCCTCGGAGACTTCGGCATCGGCCTCCGCCCGCAGCTTCACCAGCTCTTCTTCCCGGGCGAGCCCTTCGGTCACGAGGAATCGCGGTAGCGTCACCAGTGGATCCCGCGTCGCCTCGCGCGCGCGTTCCTCCTTGGGACGATAGGCCGCCTCGTCATCCGACTGCGAGTGGCTGTAGGGACGGATCACGTGCGCGTGCACGACGGCCGGACCCTGGCGGCGGCGGCAGTACTCGGCCGCATAGCGCAGCGCGTCATAGGACTCGAGAAAATCGGTGCCGTCGACTTCGGCGAGAAACAGGTTCGGGAACCCGCGCAGGAGCTTCGAAATCGAACCGCCCGCCGTGTTGACCTCGACCGGGACGGAAATGGCGTAGCCGTTGTCCTCGATCATGAAGAGAACGGGAAGCTTCAAGTTGCAGGCTGAGTTCATGGCTTCCCAGAACTCGCCTTCGGAGGTCTGGCCCTCGCCTCCCGAGACGTAGACGATCTCGTCTTTCTCGAAGCCTCCCCGCGCCGCGAGCTCCGGGATCAGGCTCTTGCGCCATCCTGCCTCGGCCGCGCCGACCGCATGAAGGAACTGAGTTCCGGTGCAGGAAGATTTGGAAATGATGTTCCACTTCTTGTGGCCCCAATGCGCCGGCATCTGGCGGCCCGCCGACGCGGGATCATCGCGCGCGCCGACCGACTGCAGGAACATTTCGTAGGGAGTCACGCCGAGCTGAAGAAGAAGCGCTCGGTCCCGGTAGTAGCAATCGAACCAGTCGTAGCCGGGCTTCAAGACCATGCCGGCCGCCGTCGTGACCGCTTCGTGCCCGGCGCTGCTGATCTGAAAGTAGATCTTGTTCTGCCGCTTGAGCTGGAGCTCTTTGTCGTCGATCTTGCGAGAAAGGTAGATGTTCCGATAAGCAGCGATCAGAGCCGCCGCATCGAGGCCGTGGTATTTGCCCGACTGAACCTCAGTCGCCATAAAGCCAATATACAAGAGGCGAATACGGACTCAATGGGAACGCGTCTGGTCCATCTGCAAGACGCGGTGCCTGAGATCGTTAGGCCGGCCGATGACGATCGCTGAAA
>DATDNV010000661.1:0-2693 GCA_036518075.1 Thermoanaerobaculia bacterium | reverse complement strand
CCTGCTGCTCTTCCTCCCCGCTCCGCTTCGCGCCTCAGAGCTGGTACGGGCTCATCCCGACCTGGCCGCGAAACTCCCCGAGATAAAAACCGTGGTGCTGCTCCCGCCCCGCATCTCGATGTATGAAATCGGCGCAGGTGGCACGGTTGAGGCCATGGAGGATTGGGGAACGGCGGCTCAAGCGAACGTCAGCCACGCCTTCTTAACCAGCCCGCGCTCAGTGGCGACGTTTCGCATGACCGAACTTGATGAACAGACGCTCTCCCCGACCGTCCACGATAGCTATGACGAGACGCGCCTGCTGTACGACGTGGTCGGCGACAGCATCAAGCTCCACACCTCCTTCGAGTCCGGTCCGGCGCTTTTTCCTGAGAAGGTCCTCACGTTCGTCTATTCCCTCGGATCGGAGGTTCAACAGCTTGCGCCGGACGCCGATGCCTTTCTCCTCATTGAAGGCTTCGACCAACGATCGTCTGTCGGCCGTAAAGTCCTGCAAGCTGCGACCACGCTGGTCGCGGTGGTGCTGGGAGCCATCGTGATCCCACGAGGGGGAAACGACTTGATGACCGTCGCGCTCGTGGAGGCCAAGACCGGCACGATTCTGTGGTTTTATCGAACGACAGCCGGCTACGACTTGCGGGACGCCTCGAGCGCCGCCCAGTTTGCGGAAGACGCTCTGAAGGCGTTGCCGGGGCAGGCGCAACAGGCGGGAGTCCGATGACGTGGACAGCACGAACAGCCCTTTGGCTCTGGCTGTGGTTTATCCCGTTTTCGTTCACGGGATGCGCGTCCTTGAATCCTTTCGGGACGCCGGGCGGAGACTCGCTCGAAGAAGACGAGCAGCGCCTTTGGAAAACGGTGGCCGAAGAGGAGAAGCGTCTTGACCGGAGCGGCACCCTCTATGACAATCCTGCCATCGTTCAGTACGTCAACGAGGTCGCCTACCGACTGATTCCGCCGACCATGCGGTCCGGTCCCCTGACGGTTCACGTCAAAATCGTCAAGAACCCGTTGCTCAATGCGTTTGCCTATCCTAATGGCGTCATCTACGTCCATACGGGCATTCTCGCGAGAATCGAGAATGAAGCGCAGCTCGCAATCCTATTGGGACATGAATGGACCAATGCCAGCCATCGACACGCCGTGCAAGCCTTCAGAAGTATGCAACGCCAAAGTGCGGCGCTGGCGACGTTTCAAGTGATCAGCATGCCGTTTGGCATCTTCGGATCTGCGGCGAGTGCGCTGGGCACCGTCGGCTTTGTGGCATCCGTGACCGGCTATTCACGAGACAATGAACGCGAAGCGGATCGCGAAGGGTTGACGCTGGCGGTGGCCGCCGGTTACGCCCCGGCAGAAGCGCCGAAACTGTTCGAGCATCTCAAACGCGATCTGGAGCGTCGCAAGATCGACGAACCGTTTTTTTTCGGCACCCATCCCCGTCTTGTGGAACGCGTGGAGAGTTATCAGGAGATTCTTCGGGAACGGTACGCGGCTCAATCCGGAGAGATCGGTGAAGACCGGTACCGACGGACGATGGTGCCGTTGTTCGTCGACAATGCGATCACCGACTTGGCCATCGGGCGGTTCGAGCTGGCCGAGGAATCGCTGAACCGTGTGATCGGGCAACAGGCCGATCACGCCCAGGCCCTGTATCTGCTGGGCGAGGTGGCCCGACAGCGGAACGCCGAGGGCGATCCCGGACGGAGCGAGGAGCGGTATCGCCAAGCCATCGCCGCCAACGCCGCCTATGCCGACCCGCACAAGGCCCTCGGCATGTTACTCCTCAAACGCGGGGACACGCATGCTGCCGAGACCGAGTTGCAGGAGTACTTGCGGTTGGCTCCGGACGCTCCGGACCGTGCCTATGTCGAGCAAGCATTGCGGAAGCTCTCACGCACGTAAGGTAGGAACATGAGACTTCGTCTGCTTGCGGTGCTCTCGATGTCGGTCCTGGCAGCCTGTGCCGGACACCAAGGGGACTGGTCGATCGTCGGCGGGCCACAAGTTATCGAGAACCAAGGGATCGAAGTCGAATGGCCCCAAGGCTGGATGAAGTTCAGTCCTGCCGGCTCAAACGAAGAGGCCGGTAAAGAGGGATGGCTTCTCACCGTCACGCGTGACGGCGTGGGCCTCCAGGCCATGATGCTCAGGAAGCGGTCGCTCGAGGAGGGATTCACCAACACACAGAAGAAAGCCGCGCCGGATATTTCTCCGCAGGAACTCGCGGAACTGGTGCTAGACGATCTGCGCGCGAACCCGCAGTTCAATGACATTCACGTGGTTGAACATAGTCCGACCACGCTCGATGGCGAGGCAGGATACAAGCTGGTGATTCGCTATCGGAGTAAGGCCGGGCTTCCCAGGCAAGCCGTGCACTATGGATGCATTCATACGAGTCTTCTCTACATGCTCAGCTATGACGCGCCTCAACGGCACTACTATGCGCTCGATCTCCCCACCTTCGACGCCGTCAAGAACTCCTTAAAATGGAAAGTACGGGAAGTGACCTCGTCATAACACCTGTCTGAGCGCGCATGGCGGACGGGTGGGAAGACGTGAGGCGTCGGGGACGGAAGGCGAGAGGCGTAAGGGGGCGTGAAAAGTGAGAAGTGAGAAGTAAGGAGCGGGAGGCGGGAAGCGTGATGCGGGAAGCGGTACGGACGGAAGGCGGGAGGCGTTATTCGTGAAGCGCG
>DATDNV010000660.1:0-4610 GCA_036518075.1 Thermoanaerobaculia bacterium | reverse complement strand
CCCGATGTCGTCTACACGGCCTACACGCCCGCCTACCTCGGTTCCTACCCGTGGTATGGCACGGTCGTCTTCGGGACCGGCTGGTTCTATCGGCCGTGGTGGGGAGCGTTCTATTACCCGAGGCCGTGGACCTGGGGATTCCACGCGATGTACAGACCCTGGGGGGGCTGGGGTTGGGGCTTCGGCTGGGGCCCGGCCTGGGCCGGATTCCGCTTCGGCTTCGGTTTCGGCTGGGGCGCGCGCTGGTGCGGACCCGGCGGCTTTTACCGCCCCGCCTTCGGCAACGTGAACGTGAACCGGAACGTGACCGTGAATCGGAACGTGAATGTGACCCGAAACGTCTATCGGTCGGGAGCGAACACGACTCGGACCGTTGCGAATCGCACGGCAACGGCGCAGACCGCAGCGGGCAAGACCACGACGATGTCGAAATCGGGCGCCGCACACACGGCGGGAACGCACACGGCCGCGGGAACGCATCCGGGCGGCAAGTCACCGCAGGGACACGCCAATGCCGGTGGTGCGAAGGGCGGCAAGGCCAAAGCCCCCGCGCATGCCGGAGGCAAGGCGGGCGGGAAGAAACACTGAGAGAGTGCGAAGTTCTAAGCGGAATCTATGTCAGATCTGATATAAGATCATCCGATACGTCCGAAAGCCGAACTTAGAACTTCGCACTTCGCACCACTTACGGGACTTGCGTCGTCAGCGGTTTTCCTTTCTCCGCGACGAAGACAGCCGAAATCTTCACAGGTGTCGTGCCCTTGTTGGATCCTTCATGCACCTGTCCGGGCAGGACATGGATGATGTCGCCCGCTTTCAGCGTCTTGATCGGTTGCCCCTCGACGTACTGAGTGACCTCGCCCTCAATGATGTATCCGAACACTTCGGCCGCCGGGTGGATGTGCTTTCCCTCCGACCCACCGGGCGGGATCTCGACCAGCGCCATTATCGCCTCGTGGCCGGGAATGGTCAGGTCCTGCCTGAGGAGAATGTTCCGTTTCACTGAGGGCGCGGCCTGCTGCGCTTTGAGGACGTGAATGCCCGCGACGCTCAGTGACAGGGCGATGACGCTCGCGACGACGAGTCTCCAGTGGATTCGTTTCATGGCGACCTCCTCTCGGGCCCGAATCATATCGGGGCTCCCGGGCCGCCGGACTACCAGGTTCTATGGGCGGGTCGTCCGCCGGGCAGCGCCGGCTCGAGTGCGTCCTCTTCGAGCCAATGCAGGTAGAGCCGCCGGATTCGAAACGAGTCAGCCGCGACCGATGCTTCGCAGGCGCGCGGCGACTGTCCTCCGATCGCGGCCTCCCAGACGTCCCGGGTGACCAGGCCGTCCTTTTCGTCCGGGTGCGGCCGGGCCTCGCTCGTCTTGGGTCCAAAGATCGCGTCGTCCGGGACGATCGCGCGGGCAACGTCGAAGCTCTCTCGACGCAGAAGTCCCTCCAGGAGTAGAGGCTTGAGATCGAGCGGCGGCATCTCTTTCGCCGTCGCCGACGCCTTTCCCGCCCGCGAGGAAAGCGCGCAGTCGCCGCCATCGAACGTCTCCACCAGTTGGTAAAAGGCCTCCGCCCCGATCAGGGGTCCGGCCCTGGCGGACACCAGCTTGCCCGCCGCCAGCTTGAGCGCGACGGTCGCGCCACGCCGCCTGTCATCGAAGAAGACGTCTCCCGAGATCGACTCCTCGGACAAACGTTGAAGGAGGCTGGGCAGGCTGTCGCCGGCGATCGGCTCGGGTTTCGACGAGATCGGCTTGCTCGGTCTCGACGCGCCTCCGGTCGCACGCCGCTCGAGCGCCGTTGCGGTCCGTTCGAGATAGACCTGAAGATCTTCTTTGCTCACCGTGGCGCTCGGGCTGGCCAACATTTCCTGCAAAAGGTTGTGTTGCCGTTGAAGCACCTGTTCGCTTCGTTTTCCGCCGAGTTGTCCCAGCGCTTTGATTGCCTCCTTGACCAGCATCGGCGCCAAGTGCGGCGCCGAATGCCGGGCGAGGACGGCGACTTCCTGGTCGAGGCCATCCTCGCCGGATCTCGGGACGCGGGTCAGCAGGTAGATCAAGTTTCGTCGGACGAAGACCTCGGTCTCGTCCATCGTTCGCGGAACCTCGGAGTCCAGCAGATCGAGGGCCTCTCGGCGCGCGGGCTCGCCTTGCGCCTCGAGGAGGGCCAGGATGAGCCGCCGCCGCTCCCGTTTCTCCTCGATGGCGAGAGCCTGGAGTAGCGCGACCGGCGCGAGCGCTCGGAAGAATCGGAGGAACCGGCGCAGGCTCGGCTGGTCGATCGAAGAGCTCGAAGCGCGATGAAAGATCTCGAGGTCGATTGATCGGGAGGCGCTGCCGCGCACCGACTCCACGGCTTCGGAAGTCAGAGCGCCGCTATCCACGAGCCGCTCGGCCTCCGCCACCGCGCATGCGGCGCGTCCCGGCGCAGCCTGTTCGACCAGCCTCAACGCGGTCTCCGTGAGCTCGGCGAATCGCTTGCCTCGCTCGCCCTGGGTTTGCCCATAGGTCACCAGCCGCTGCAGAGCGGCGCGAGAGCTCCACGGGGGCGGTTCGTCGCCGGATTCCGACCACCAACACCACCCGGGAAGCTCCTGAGCCAGCAGGTCGAAAAGCTCCGGCAGCGAGAAGGTCTTGCCCAGGTCCGCAATCCGCTTCCGATGGACATCGAAAGCGTTCGCGGCGATGGTATGGCGCAGCACGACGAGCATCGCTCGTTCGAAACGCCGGTCGCCCCCATCGGGAGCGGGCCCGCCCCGCTCGAGCTCCGCCAATACCAGCTTGATCCGCCGCTGCGCCTGAAAGTATTCGACGGCGTCTTGCTTGGTTGGCCTCTCCGCCCGCGAATCCACGCTGCGCTATCAGTATGCCCTAATCCGGGCAAAAGAGCCCGGCACGCACGCGTTTTCGATTCAACTCGCCCCCGAAAGCGACCCTCCGCCCCGCCGGGTTCAACCCTGGTCCTGGCGCGTGAGTCTTGATTCGGGATCGTTCGCCGGTCATGCTCCGCACTCACAATGAAGTTTTCTTCCATCGTCAGGAGAAAGGCATATCTTCTCGGCGTGATCCTGCTGGCGACCAGCGGTGTCGGCGGCTCGCGGCCCGCCCCGACTGCGGGGAAGGGCGTCGCCTACGAAGATCTCGTGTCTCTGTTTGCGCAGTGGCGTGCTTTTCAGAGGCCGAAGATCGTCGAAGGCGTTCCCGACTACCGCGCGATGGCGATGGCGGCGCAGCAGCGAGAGCTCGCCAGCTATCGGCAAAGGCTAGCAGCGATCGATCCGAGCGGTTGGTCCATCCCTCAGCAGGTCGACTATCACATCGTCCGCGCGGAAATGAACGGCCTCGACTTCGATCACCGCGTTCGGAAACCCTGGGCGAACAATCCGGCCTTCTACGTCACCGTGTTTTCGGAGGAGAGCGACCAGCCGGCGCGCGAAGGGCCTTTCGCCGAGGGCGCCGTCGAGCTCTGGAGCTTCTCGTTTCCGCTGACAATGGAGGACGCGGGGAAGATCGCCGCTGGTCTCCACGCCATTCCGGGCCTCCTGGCCCAGGCGAAAACCAACCTGACGGGCGACGGCCGCGATCTCTGGATCTTCGGTGCCCAGAGCATCCGGCAGCAGAGCGCCGAGCTGCGTGAGCTCGGTTCGAAGCTCGGCGGAGCCTCCGCCGGGCTGAAAGCGGACGTCGAACGAGCGCGGCAGGCGACCGACGACTTCGCCGCATGGCTCGATTCTCGGGCGCCGTCCAAGAGGGGTCAGTCCGGAGTCGGAATCGAGAACTACAACTGGTACCTGAAGAACGTTCAGCTCGTCCCTTACACGTGGCAGGAGGAAGTCGCCCTCATGGAGCGCGAACTCGCGCGCTCACAGGCCTTGCTGGCGATGGAGGAGCTGCGCAACGTCAGGCTGCCGCCGCAACTGCCCATTACGAGCGCGGCGGAGTACGCGGAGGGGATGAACGCGGGCGTCACCCAGTACATGGCCTTTCTCCGCGAGCACGAAATCCTCACGATTCGAGATTGGATGGACGGCGCGTTGCGAGCGCGGATCGGGCAGTTCACCCCCGGCCCGCTCGAGTTCTTCAGCGAGGTCGACTATCGGGATCCCGAGATCATGCGCACCCATGGATACCACTGGTTCGACAAAGGCTGGATGGCGCACGATCCGCATCCGAACCCGATCCGACGGGGGGCGCTCCTCTACAACATTTTCAACACGCGCACGGAAGGGCACGCCACCGGCTGGGAAGAGCTCATGATGCAGGCGGGCATGTTCGATGCGCGGCCGCGCTCACGGGAACTCGTCTACATCCTGGTCGCGGAGCGGGCCGCGCGCGCTCTCGGAGAGCTGAAGATGCAGAGCAACGAGTTGACGCTCGAGGAGGCGTCTTCCTTCGCCTGTTCTCATACCCCGCGCGGCTGGCTGTCGATGAAGGGCCAGCTCGTGCGCTCCGAGCAGCACCTCTACTTGCAGCAGCCCGGCTACGGAACGAGCTACCTGATCGGAAAGATCGAGATCGAAAAACTCCTCGACGAGCGGCGGCAGCAGCTGGGAGATCGATTCACCATGAAGCGGTTCATGGATGAGTTCAACGCCGCGGGCTTGATCCCGGCCCC
>DATDNV010000659.1:0-2293 GCA_036518075.1 Thermoanaerobaculia bacterium | reverse complement strand
CTTCGAAGAGGGTTTACGCGCGGCTTCGGCGATCGGCGACGACCGGCTGCAGAAGCAAGCCCAGGGCTACGTCGCTCCGGAGTCGTTCACCCATGGAACGTCGCAGGAGCGCTCCGGGTGGCTGCGGCGCGGCCTCGACACGGGCGACCCCGGAAAGTGCGACACGCTTCACGGCGAATAGACGCCGCTGGGCAAACCGAGATTATCTCCGGGGCTGGGTCTAGACCTCTTCCGCTACTGATCCTGAACAGGAGACCAGGTGTTGTCCGGGTTGAACCGCTCCATGGCTCGGAAAGCGTCGAGCGTCTTTGGACCCAGATCCTTTTCGTAGACGACTCCGTCGTTGCTCACGATGAATGTTTTCACGCCGGTCACCCTGTAGTCCGCCGGCGCGGCAACGAGCGCGAACCCGCCGATCATCAATCCCCGGATGACATAGTCGAGCTGCCCCAGAGGCGCGGCAGGACCCTGCCCCTTGAGAATTTTGAAGTAGTAGCCGTGGTAGGGCTCGTATTTGTTGGTATAGCCCTCGGCGATCGCGCCGGCGATCTTCTCGCCGATCGGTCCCCGCCACGTTCCGTCCGGATCTCGCCACGCAAGACCGTCCTGCTGGTTCGGTGTGGCGATGACGCGCTGCGCGTACTGCACGACTTTCGAACCGCCGCGCGGCTCGGAGGCATACTCCTCCTGAGCCTCCACGTACCCGTGGCAGACCTGGATCGCGTCGAGCTCGTTGCGGCCGATGCGCCTCATCAGGATTTCCCGCTTTCCGGCCACCGTATCGAAGCGCCATGCCCCGGCGATCTCGACGAGAGGAATCGGCATGGGCCAGTCCTCGGTGCCCACGATCACCGTGGCCCTCTTCGGATTCGCCTTGTCGGGAACGACGACGAGCTTCTCCTTTGCGTGTTCCGCGAAGTCTTTCGCCATGTTCTTGTCGAGAACGGGATCCTCGCTGCGAACCAGATCCTCCCCCGCGGGCCCGAGGATCTCGAGGAGAGCAGGAACGTCGTACTGGTCAGCCGCGGCGACGAGAGCGTCCACCGCTGCTTTAGCTGAAGGGAAGGTGCGGTGCTTCGATTCGGGCGCCGCGGCGGCCGCGGACACGGAGGAGGCTGAGAAGGCTGCCAAGGCGGCTGCGAGGACGACGCCGAGAAGCACCCTGAGCCTCGACGACCGAACCGGGATTTCACGAGCATCGAGCGAAACAGACCGCTGTCTGAGTTTTGCAAACATCGCCGTCATCTCCTGCCTCCGCCCCCTCGGCCTCCGCCCCCTCGGCCGCCGCCGCCTCGGGAACCGCTGAAGCTCGAAGATCCGCGCGAGCTGCTCTGCCGGGCGCTGCTGCCGCTGAAACCCCCAGAGGGACTGCCACCCAGGCCGCTCGCGCCCCGGGAGCCGCCGCTTCTCCCGACGTCGCGGCTTCCGACCCGGTCGCCGCTTCCGCTTCGATTAAAGTCGCCGCCTCCTCGCGCCGAGCCTGCTCCGCCGCCGCGGTTGCCAGCTCCCGCCGAGCGATCCGACACGCCGGCTCCGCCCCTCGCGCCTGCGCCCGCCCGCTGCTCGCTACGCGCTAGGCCGGACTGCGCGCTTTGAACGCGGTTGGCAGACTGCCGATTCGCGAGCGAGTCGCCGCGCGCATTTCCTCCGAACTTGTTCGCTGTCGCGCGGTCGCCGTAAGGAGTTCCACCGCGGTGGGAGGGGTTGTGACTCCAATTGCCGCCCCCGCGGTCTCCGCCTCCGCGGCCCCCATCTCCACGGCCTCCCTGACCCCGGTCGCCACGATTACCCTGTCCGCGGTCTCCGCGGTTGCCTTGCCCCCGGTCTCCCCGGTTGTGTTCCACCCTGTTGAAGTTGTTGTTGTTGTTTATGTTGATCGTGTTGTTTCCCCAGCCGCAGCCGCCCCAGACGCCTCCCCAGAAGGCGCCCATCGCCACACCGAATCCGAACGAGACGAATGCCGCGCCGACCGGGTAATAGGGCCAGTACGGATACGGGTAGTACGGGTAAGCGGGCGGCCCGTAGACGACGACCGGGTCATAGGAAGGGACGTAGATCACGTCCGGCTGCGCGGGCTGGATGACGATGACCTCTTTCTTCTCAATGACCTGTGTCTCGACTTTCTGTTCCTTGTTCGATTCGAGCTTCCCCTTGTCCTGCGCCTTCTTGCGCATTCGCTGAACGGCGTCCATGACGTCGGACTGCTGCGCAAGAAACGCGTTGCCGAGGTCGTTGGTCCACTGGATGTCGTCACCGAGCCGCTTCAAGACGTCGGGAAATGCCGCCATCGATT
>DATDNV010000658.1:0-6249 GCA_036518075.1 Thermoanaerobaculia bacterium | reverse complement strand
GGAGAGTCGACGGGATGGCTGAGCAACCCCCGCGTGTCACCCGACGGCCGATCGATCGCCGTCTGGGATCATCCGGAGAGAGGAGACAACGCTGGCCGCCTGGTGATTTACGACGTGGCCCGGCGAACACGGACGGAAGGGCCGACGGTGGGAGGGACCTCTTCGTTCACATGGTCGCCGCAAGGTTTCGTCGCGATGGGCGGCGGGGGCATAGTTCAACGCGTCGCGACTTCTGGGAAGGCTCGTCCCTGGATCTCGCTTGCTGGGGGTTTCCTTCCCGAGGACATTTCGCCGAACGGGACGATGCTGGCGAAGCGGGGCAACTATCGGCGCGAGATCGTCGGCGCCACCGGCGATGCGCGCGAGCGCAATCTCACCTGGCTCGACTGGTCCTTCCCGGACGACATCTCTGTAGACGGGAAGGCGGTGCTCTTCGACGAGCAAAGCGGCGGCCGCCAAAACTATCTCTGTTATTTGCGCAAGATGGACGGCTCGCCGGCGGTTCTTCTCGGAGAGATGAAAGGGTATTCGCTCTCGCCCGACGGCCAGTGGGCGCTCACACAGAGTCCCGACACGCATCAGCTCTCTCTGGTGCCGACCGGCGCCGGGAGCCCCCGCGTGCTTTCGCCATCGGGTCTCTTCTATCACTGGGGATTCTTCTTGCCGGATGGCAAGCGGATCCTCCTCTGGGCGAACGAGGCGGGCCACGGCGGCCGCCTTTACGTGCAAGAGATCGAAGGTGGCAAACCGCGCCCGATTACCCCGGAAGGTTTCGGGGTCTCTTTCGGCGGACGAGCAATTAGTCCCGACGGGCGGTTCGTCGCGGCCACCTCGCCGGAGCGCAAGATCGTCATCTGTCCGATCGACGGCGGGCCGGCTCGACCGGTTCCGGGAGCGTTCGCTGATGAGCAGGCATGGGGATGGACGAGCGACAGCCGCTCGCTCTACATCGGAAAAGTCGAGATGCCCGCGAAGGTTGAGGTCTGCGACATCGGGACCGGTGCGCGCCGTCTCTGGAAGGAAATCGTCCCGCCCGATCCGGCGGGAGTTCTCGCGGTTGGGCCGATCGTGATCACGCCGGACGGCAAGTCCTACGTCTATTCCTATCGGCGCACGCTGGATGACCTGTTCCTGGTCACGGGCTTGAAGTGAGCCTCGCGTCCGGCTCCCGTCTGGGGCCTTACGAGATCGTTTCGCCCATCGGGGCCGGTGGGATGGGTGAGGTGTATCGAGCGAAGGACCCGCGGCTCGGCAGAGATGTTGCAATCAAAGTCTTGCCCGCGTCATTCTCGTCGGATGCGGACCGGCTGCGCCGTTTCGAACAGGAAGCGAAAGCGGCCGGGATCCTGAACCATCCGAACATCACTGCGGTCTACGACATCGGAAGCCACGACGGCGCGCCTTACGTCGTGCAGGAGCTCCTGGAAGGAGAGACGCTCCGCACGGTTCTGGCGGGCGGGCGGCTCTCGACGCGCCGCGCGGTCGACTATTCCCTCCAGATCATGCACGGGCTCGCCGCCGCTCACGAGAAGGGGATCGTGCATCGGGACCTGAAGCCCGAGAACATCTTCGTGACCAACGACGGGCGGGTGAAGCTCCTGGATTTCGGCCTCGCGA
Organism: Thermoanaerobaculia bacterium; assembly: GCA_036518075.1. Lineage (GTDB taxonomy): Bacteria > Acidobacteriota > Thermoanaerobaculia > UBA5066 > Gp7-AA6 > DATDNV01. The sequence goes on along the minus strand of DATDNV010000658.1, from coordinate 4,632 downwards.
AGCTGACACACACGGAGGAGGGAAGCGGCGCGACGAACCTACCCACCGCAACGGCGGGAACGGAGCCCGGGGTCGTGTTGGGAACCCTCGGCTACATGTCGCCCGAGCAGGTGCGCGGCCGGCCGTCCGATGCCAGATCTGACATATTCGCGTTTGGCGCGATTCTGTACGAGATGCTTTCGGGAAAGCGAGCCTTTCATGGTGACTCGGCGGCCGACACGATGTCTGCGATTCTCAAGGAGGATCCGCCCGATCTATCGGTGACGAACCAGAGCGTGCCGCCGGGGCTCGAGCGGATCGTCCGCCACTGTCTGGAGAAGAACCCCGAGCAGCGGTTTCACTCCGCGCACGACGTCGCGTTCGACCTCGAAACGCTTTCTTCCGTCTCCGCGCCAAGCTCCGCCGTGAAACCGTCGGGCCGATCGCGGTTCCGCGTCACCGCCGTCCTTCCGCTTCTAGCTCTCGCGATCGGGCTCGGCATTGGCTGGCTGCTCACGCGCTCCGGGAATCGCGGCACGTACCTGAACTACGTGTCCGTTTCGTTTCGCCGAGCGGCGTTCCAGAATGCGTTCTTCGCGCCGGATGGGAACACAGTCGTGTACAGCGAATCCTTCGGCGGCGGACCCTATCGGATTCTCTCGACGCAGGTCGGCTCGACGGAGTCGCGCGCACTCGGTCTTCCAGACGGAGACATCCTCTCGATCTCCCGAAACGGAGAGCTCGCGATCTCGATTGGACGGCGTCAGTTTATCGGCGGCGGGGGAACGCTCGCGCGCGTCCCGCTCACGGGCGGAGCTCCGCGGCCGGTCCTTGAGAGCGTGATCCTCGCTTCCTGGACGCCGGACGGAAGAGACCTCGCGATCGTGCGAAGGATCGGAGGAAAGAGTCGCATCGAATTTCCTATGAGCAACGTCCTTTACGAGACGGGAGGTCTCATCTACGCCATTCGCTTTTCCCCCAAGGGAGACGGGATTGCGTTCATTTCCGAGGAAGCGAGCGGGGTTACAGGCGAGCTGCAATTTGTCGATCTAAAGGGAAAGGTGCGGCCGCTGGCGAAAGGGCTGACCTACGCGCGCGGCATCGCCTGGCGGCCCGACGGCAAAGAGGTTTGGGTCTCTCATGGGATCGCCGATTCTGATCACGAGATTCTCGCGATCGCGCTCGACGGCCGCCGGCGCATCGTCGAACACGAGGCGGCCCGGATTCAACTGCAAGACATCTCTAAGGACGGCCGAATCCTGGGATTCGATATGAGTTTTTCCGGTGAGATGGCCGCGCGTGGACCGGCAGCTCGAGACGAGAGCAACCTAACCTGGCTCGACTACTCCTGGCTCGATGCGATGTCCTCGGACGGCAAGACAGTCTTGTTCGACGAGATTGGCGGCGGTGGAGGAAAGAACGGCGCCTTTTATTTGCGAAGTATTGGCGAGCCCGCCGCCGTTCGCTTGGGTGAAGGAACCGGTCTGGCGCTTTCGCGCGACGGGCAATGGGCGCTCGCGACGGCTTCGGGCGACGGCCACCAGCTCGTTCTCGTTCCGACGGGCCCCGGACAACCGCGGCCGCTCGCCCGATCCGACATCGACGCGGGCTGGGGGGAGTTCCTCCCCGACGGAGAGGCCATCCTCGTCAAGGGGTCGCTTCCGAATCACGCCGAGCGCCTGTACCTTCGGCCGCTCGCGTCGGGGGAGCCAAAACCGGTCTCGCCGGAAGGTCTGAGCCAGGGGCCGATCGCGCTTTCTCCCGACGGGAAGCTCGCCGCCACGCCCGGTCCCGACGGGAAGATTCTCCTCTGTCCTCTCGACGGCGGCTCGCCCCGCGCGGCTCCGGGCTCGCTCCCGGGCGAGGTTCCGGTGGCTTTTCGCTCAGATGGAAAAGTTCTCTTCGCTTATCAGCGCAGCGCCGTCCCGGCGGCGGTGTACGGCCTGGATCTCGAGACCGGAAAGCGCGAGCTCTGGAAGGAGCTCGCGCCCGCCGACCGCAATGGTGTCTACCGCGTCGACCGTGTAGCCATCGCGAATGATGGACAGGCCTACGCCTACAGCTACGGACGCCGGATCGGACGAGTCGTCGTCGTCGACGGGCTCAAGTAGTGGTGAGCGAGGAGTGATTCGTGACTGCCCGAGGACATTTCTCGCCGGAGCTCTTGCGATTTCTCGCGGAGCTCAAGCGCAACAACCGCCGCGATTGGTTTCTCGCCAACCGCGGGCACTATGAAACGGACTTGCGCGAGCCATTCCTTCGGTTCATCTCCGACTTCGGGCCACGGCTTTCCAAGATCAGCCGCTTTTTCGTGGCAGACCCGCGTCCCAGTGGCGGCTCGCTTTTCCGGATCTACCGCGACACGCGATTCTCGAAGGACAAGAGCCCGTACAAAACGCATGCGGCGGCACACTTCCGGCATCGAGCCACGAGTAAGGATGTGCACGCTCCGGGCTTTTATCTCCATCTCGAGCCCGGAGGCTGCTTCGCGGCAGCGGGGCTCTGGCGTCCGGACGGACCCGCGGTCGACAAAGTGCGCGATGCGATCGTGGAGCGTTCCGCGGAGTGGGGCAAAGTTCGAAAGAGTCTGACGATCGAGGGCGAATCCCTCGTTCGTCCTCCCAAGGGATACGACCCGGGTCATCGCTTCCTCGAAGATCTCAAGCGCAAGGACTTCATTACGAGCGTTCGCCTGTCCGACCGGCAAGTCGCTTCTTCCCGCTTCCTCTCCGACTTCACGACAGTCTGCAAGAAGATGAGCCCGCTCGTGCGGTTCACGACCGAGGCACTGGGACTGTCGTGGTGAGGGCGAGTCGTCTCGTCGAGTTGACCTGCGTCCTCTCGCCAACCACCGTACAATCCCGAAGCTTGTGACGCTCACCGCAGGATCGAAGCTTGGCCAGGCAGCGCAGGCGGTCGCTGCGCGACCGGCGCTGCGAAATTTTCTAAACGAGAGCTCCGAAGCCTGGTTATGACGGTTCCTTCCGGCAGCAAGCTTGGACTGGCAGCGCGGGCGGTCGCTGCGCGACCGGCGCTGCGAAATTTTCTGAACGAGAGCTTCGAAACTTTGTCGCGCCGCGAACGGTCATGACACTCCTAGGAGGCAGCAAGCTCGGCCCCTACGAAATCGTGTCGCCCCTCGGCGCGGGGGGAATGGGAGAGGTGTACCGGGCGAAGGATCCGCGGCTGGGCAGGGACGTCGCCATCAAAGTTCTTCCAGCGTCGTTCTCCACAGACGCGGACCGGCTGCGGCGGTTCGAGCAGGAAGCGCGGGCGGCGGGGATCCTCAACCACCCCAACCTCACCGCGGTTTACGACATCGGGACTCATGACGGCGCTCCGTACGTCGTACAGGAGTTGCTCGAGGGAGAGTCGCTGCGGTCGGTGCTGGCGGGGGGCCGTCTTTCGCAGCGCAAGACGATCGACTACTCGCTCCAGATCGCGCACGGGTTGGCGGCGGCGCACGAGAAAGGGATCGTGCACCGGGACTTGAAGCCCGAGAACATTTTCGTGACTCGGGACGGACGCGTGAAGATCCTCGACTTCGGTCTCGCGAAGTTGACGCACCAGGAAGAAGGCGCTCCCGCGACCAGCCTTCCGACGGCAACCGCGGGCACGGAGCCCGGCGTGGTGCTGGGAACTCTCGGTTACATGTCGCCCGAGCAGGTCCGCGGAAGGCCGGCCGATGCCAGATCTGATATATTCTCTTTCGGCGCGATTCTGTACGAGATGCTCTCAGGGAAACGCGCCTTCCACGGCGACTCCGCCGCCGACACGATGTCTTCCATCCTCAAGGAAGACCCGCCCGATCTCTCGATCACCAATCAGAGCGTTTCCCCCGGGCTCGAGCGAATCGTTCGTCACTGCCTGGAGAAGAACCCGGAGCAGCGGTTTCACTCCGCGCACGATCTCGCGTTTGATCTCGAGGCGCTCTCGGGCATTTCGGGCGCATCTCCTGCAGGAGCAGCGAGGGTTCCCGCCTCGCCGCGGCGAACGGGTCGCGCCGCCGCCATGGTGGCCGGTGCCCTCGTCCTTCTCGCCGCCGGATATTTGTTCGGGCGCCGCGCGCTGCAATCGAATACCGGATCGGCGGCCACCTCCGTCTCCCGAAAACGTCTCACGTTCCAGCGGGGCAACGTTCTCTACGCCCGATTTACTGCGGATGCGCAGAACGTTGTCTACGGCGCCTCCTGGGGCGACCGCCCAACCGAGATCTTCTATAGCCACATCGGAAGTCCCGAGACGCGGCCGCTCGGGATACCCGGCGCGAGCCTGCTCTCCGTGTCATCAACCGGGGAGCTCGCCATCCTTCTCAAGAAAAACAATCTCTTCGGCGTCACGGGCAAGGGCACTCTCGCTCGAGTCCCGCTGGCCGGGGGTGCCCCGCGCCAGGTCGCGGAAGATGTCATCGGAGCCGACTGGACGCCGGACGGCAAGGATCTCGCGGTCATGAAGGACACCGGCACCAAAGTCGTGCTGGAGTTCCCATCGGGCAAGCCCGTGTATTCGACCGCCTTTCAGCTGTTGGCGCTCCGCGTCTCGCCCGATGGCCAGTGGGTCGCCGCGAGCGAGTCGGACAGCAGCAACACCTGGATCGACGTGATCGACTCCAGCGGCCACCGCCGGGAGCTCGTCAAGGACTTCGTCTATGTC
>DATDNV010000657.1:0-2454 GCA_036518075.1 Thermoanaerobaculia bacterium | reverse complement strand
GACAGCACGACCGGCCCGCCGAAATAGCCGCCGGACGAGAAGACAAACGTCGCGGGCACCGGCGCCCAACCGATGTAGTTATCCGAGTACGCCCACGTCACCCACGCGGGAGCCCAGACGGTGCCGGGAACCCACGCCCAGCCGTAGTCGCTGACGTAAGTCCAGGTGCCGTAGTGGTAGGGGATGTCCCCCCATGGGTCGTAGGAGACCCAGGTCCAACCATAGTCGGTCCAGACCCATTGCCCATCGACATAGGGAGCCCAGCCGACGGCCACTCCGCCAGGAACCCAGACGTCGCCGTAAGACCCGGCGACGACCCAGCGTCCATGAGGCGACAGCTGGTCATGAAAGAACGAGATGCTGACGCTCGTCGCTCCCTGCGCGGGACGCGGCGCGGAAAGCACGAACAAGACCGCAAGAGCAAACGCGGCGATCAGAATGTTTCGCGTTCGCATAAAGACCTCCTTTCCAGTCCAAGGGAATGAGTAGCAACCGCGGTGCCACAGTCTAAGTAGCCTGGAATCAAGCGCTTGAATGATGGCTGCTGGGGACACCTGTCTGGGAGGGAGCACAATGAGGCATGCGGTCGCCCGGCCAGGCTCTGGCTCGGTGGTTTGTGCGCCGCATCACCTGCCCCCGCCGCGAGTACCGCCGCTACGTCTTCAATGATTCGGAGCGGCTCAAGAGCCGGATTCGACCGGGCGACGTCGTGCTCGTCGACGGCGACCAACGCGTTTCCCAGGTCGTCAAGTACCTGACGATGTCTCCCTGGTCCCACAGCGCGATCTACATCGGAAGCGCGCTGCTGCGGGATCCGGTCCATCGCGCCGAGGTCCGTCGCCAGTACGGGAGCGAGTCGCGCTATCTGATTGCGGAGGCGCTCGTCGACGAAGGGGTCGTCGTTTCACCGCTCGTGAAATACATCGACTTCAACATTCGCGTCTGCCGGCCGCACGGGCTCTCGCGGGAGCAGATCCAGGTGGTTCTCGACTATGTCCTGGCGCGCGTCGGCTATACGTACGACCGCCGCAACATCCTCGATCTCTTTCGATATCTCTTGCCCGTTCACCTGATTCCGATGCGGCTTCGAGAAGAGGCTCTTCACTTCGGCAGCGGCAAGGACACCGAGACCATCTGCTCCTCGCTTCTCGCGGAAGCGTTCGCGCAGGTCGGATTTTCGATTCTGCCGATGCACGTGCGCCGCCAGGCGATCGCTCGGGGCCGCATTCGGCGATGGCTTCTGGGGAGGCCGACCCGCCGCGCCTACAGCGGCTTCTTGAAGACGCGCCACCCGACTCTCTGCGTACCGCAGGACTTCGATCTGTCCCCCTATTTCGACGTCGTGAAGTTCAACACGCGCGAGCCCGTGGCCTTCGATCACGTGCGCTCGGAGGACTAGGAATGGGTGTTCAGCGAAGCGCGCCGGCGACCAGTTTCAGGTCTGCGACGAGGTCGGAATAGATCCGCTCCTGGCCGGCGGTGTCTTCGGCCCGCAAGACCGCGGAGGGATGGTAGGTCGCGAGCAGCTGCGGCGCCCACGCGGTCTTCAGGAATCGGCCTCGATCCCGCGTGATGCGAAAGTCCGGGCCGAGGAGAGCCTTCGAAGCCGTCGCTCCCAGGCAAACGAGAACCCGGGGACGGACGATCGCGAGCTCGGCTTCGAGCCAGGGCCGGCACGCTCCGATCTCCGCCGCATTGGGAGTCTGGTGAATCCGGCGCTTGCCGCGCTCGATGAACTTGAAGTGTTTGACCGCGTTGGTCACGTATACCGAATCGCGGGAGAGATCGGCCGCGGCCAGCGCCCGATCGAGCACCTCTCCGGCGGGTCCGACGAACGGTGCTCCCTGTAGATCCTCCTGATCTCCCGGCTGCTCGCCCACGAGGACGGCTCCGGCCGTCGTAGGTCCCTTGCCGAACACGGTCTGCGTCGCCTGGCGGTAGAGATCGCAGCCGCGGCAGGACATTGCGGCCCGGGCGAGATGGTTCCAGTCGCCTGTCGCGGGCAGGAAGGATCTTGCCCCGACGGGATCGGGAGGCGGCACCCGGCCTTGATCCACGTCTGCCGCGAGCCTGCGAAGCCGGTCGAGATCCGGAACGCCGGCCGCGGCCATCCCGTCGCGCTCGCCGTGGGCGATTCGAAAAAGCGCGGAATACAAGATTCGCCACCGGTCAGGGTCGGGATGAACTGCGGCCTTCCGCGCCAGATCCAGAAACTCGCGAGGAACCAGGAAGCGTTCGCCGGATGTCGTCTCGGGCGGCGGGGCGTCAAACAGCCCGGGCTCGGACCGACTCCGAGACTCCCGCCACAGAATCTCGTCGGGAGATACGTGCTCGGCAATCAGTCGGCGCGCGGCATCGCGCCAACTCTCCCAGTTCGGTTCGATGACGACGTCGCGCACCCTGTCAATCTATGGCAAAGCCCGCGTTCGCGCGTCGCCGAATCCTCGCGGGCGA
>DATDNV010000656.1:0-2107 GCA_036518075.1 Thermoanaerobaculia bacterium | reverse complement strand
CAGGCCAGGTAGAAGAGGAGGGCGGTGCCGATCGAATTGACCGGCATCTCGATCTCGGTCGTCTGCGGGAGCTTCTCGACTGTCGGATTCCGGCCGGGGAGGACGGGAGACGTGACGTGCCGCTGCGAGCGGGGCCAGCGCTCCCAGTCCGCGATCGAGGGCGGAGTCTTTGGAAGCGCGGCGAACAGAATCTGTCTCGCGCGGTCGCGCGAGAACTCTTTTGTTTTGCGGAAGAGAAGAACGCGCGGGTGATCGTAGACGGTGAACTGCTCCTCGGCCGTGTCGTCGGGAAACTGCAGAGGCCCCAGCGTCGGGTACGACACGAAGTCCGCGGCGCGCTCGAAGCCGAGCCGCCCCTCGAAGAGCGCCCGGTAGTAGGCGATCGACATCGGAAAGACATCCGGGATACGTGTCACGTTCGCCCAGACGCGGTTGGAGGTCACCGCGATCCAGTCCGCCTCGCTGAGCGCATTCAGGAGGTTCTCCGCCTTTTGGGGCGAGTCGGGGTCGAAGAGGGGCAGGACAGGCCCTCGATACAAGGCTCCATCGTTGCCAGGGCGGCCCATCGGAAGGCCGTCGTCCCAGGACTCGCCCGCGAACTTCGCCGGTGCGACGTGCTGGAAGATCCAGTCGGAGGCCGCCACGCGCGTGACCGGGCGGGTGTAGATCCGCGAAAACGCGAATCCGCCCAACAGAGTTCCCACGAACACGACCGCCGGAGCCGAGCGGGCAAGCCCTGGCAAGAGGCCTCGGCGTCCCTCGAAGCGGCGCGCGAGCGCACGGAGGCCGAGCGCCGCGGTGACGGCGAGACCGGGATAGGCCGGATACCAGTAGCGCATCGCCTTGACCATCTCGAAGCCGTGGTAGGCGAGGAGAAAGACTTCGTGCGCGAGAATCGGGAGGAAACTCCACGTCCGCTTCCGGATGATCGCCGCCACGGCCCACGGAATCGCCGCCAGAGCCGCCAGCCCGAAGAACGGGGACGCTCCCCAGAGCACGAAATTCTTGACGGGGAAGAGAAGGCCGCGGTCGGCCCACTGAAAAGCCGGTGGAAAGCTCGAGAAGCTCGAAGCGAGAGATGAAAGCCTCTTGATGTCCGAGAGCCAGCGCGGGTCGAGCTTGAGCGAGAAGGGGCTCGGCCCGAGAAACGCATAGGGCAGCCCGACGCGAATCGCTGCGACCGCCGCGACGCCGATCACGGCGAGTCGCGCCGCCGAGCGACCGAGCGCGCGAAGGATCTCGCGCGGATTCTTCGGGATGCCGGTGCTCGTCTCGCGCGCGAGGACCGCGAGTCCCGCCGGCCCCATCAGGGCCAGGGCGGTGATCTTGCACGCGACCGCCAGACCGATCGCGAGACCGGTCGCGGCGTCTCCGGCCCAGCCGGATCGTCCCTGTGCGTGCCGGACGCAGCCGAGAAGCGCCGCCGCCGTGAAGGCGGTCAGGAACGTGTCGACTGCCCAGAAGTGAGAGAGCTGAATGGAGAGCGGGCAAAACGCGAAGAGTCCGGCCGCGACCAGGGCAGTTTGCCGCCGCGAGAAGCGGCGGGTGATCAGGTAGACGAGCCAGATGGTGACGACATCGAAGACGCCCGACAGAGCCCGTCCCACCCGATAGGTTCCGTCGTAGCCGGTTCGGTGGAAGAGCCGCCCGAGAGCGCGGCTGACGAACATGGGAAGGGTGCCGTAGACGAACGACGTGTCGCCGCGGTTGTAAGGATTCAGCGGAGAGTGCGCGGAATCGAAATACTCGAGCGGCCGGGACGGTGCGGCGAGCTTGTCGTCGACCATCGAGATGAAGCGTTCGTCCGGATGAAGATGGTGCCCCTCGTCCCACAGGTTGTGGGAGAGTCGCCAGTAGGCTCCGATGGCGAGAATCAGCAGGAGGACGACGCGCGAGCGCGCGCGCGTCATCGACACGGTCTAATAAGTCTCATGGGCTCCGTCGTTTCGAATCGGAGCCTTCATTTTACAGGAGCGCGGCGGCGGCAGAAGAAGGCGATGCAGGCGCCCGGCTTCGGCTCGGGCTCGTCGACGAAGCGGCTGAAGCGGCGGACGAGAGCCGGGCTCCCCGTCAAACGCGGAAACGGGACCCAGCGTCCGGTCAGCTT
>DATDNV010000655.1:0-14387 GCA_036518075.1 Thermoanaerobaculia bacterium | reverse complement strand
AAGCGCAGCCGCGCCCCCCGCTGCCGAGAACAGCGGCACTCCGAGGACAGCCACGCCGACATAGATCGCGAAGTCGCGGAGGCGATCGAAGCGAACGGGATTGGGAAGGAACCGGCGCAGCAAGCCCGCGGCAAGCACCGCCTTGAGCGAGTCATTGACGAATGCCAGGAAGAGAAACCAGAACGGCGGCGCGTCCGCGGGGAGGACGAGGAACCGAATCGGAGCGGCCGCAAGGATATAGAGCCACCAGCTCCGCAACGGGACGATCAGCAAAGCGCAGAGCAAGACGGAGTCGGGGAACCAGAACGGAGCAGGCACACGTTGCGAGAAAGACATCCCATAGCGGTACGCCAGGAAGAACGCGGCCTCGAAAAGCGCGAGAGCGCCCGCTTTCCGAAGCCAGACGCTCTGCGGCGGACGCAGGAACTGCGTGCGGACAGTTCTTCGGCGCCCCGAGATATCGTCGGTGCCCACGGGTCGATCCGTCGCGCTCAAGCCTCTATCTCCGGTTGACTGCTAGAACAAACGCAAGCCGCCGAGAAACCGTTCCGACAAACTGGTCACCTGGATCATCGCACCTTCTCGATGTCCCCGGGTTTAAGGGATTCGACTCACAAGTCGTGCTGCGAGATATCAACGCGCGGTGTGAGTCACTTGCCCTTGAGTGCAAGAACGTTTTGATCCTTGGTGAACGAGCCCGCTCCAGCGCTTGGCGGAGGTGATTGCGATGCCCGAAAACCGTATGGAAACAGGACGCGTGCCTTGATATCAGATCCGATATAATCGCTTGTGATAAAGCGTTCCCGCAAGATGAACGGCTCGGCCCGGCGCCCTCTATTCCTCGTGTTGCTCGCGGCGGTGCTCATCGCCGCCGCCGCCGCCTGGGCGGTCTTCGTGGTCGGGCATGCGCTTCCGCCCAGACGGGTGGTCATGACCACCGGACCCGAAGGCGGCGCCTACCGGGAGCTCGGTGAACAGTACCGCCGAGTTCTCGCCCGTTTCGGCGTTCGCCTCGAGCTCCGGCCGTCTCTCGGAAACGTCGAGAACCTCCAGCGCTTGAAGGACCGGCGGTCGGGAGTCTCCGTCGGATTCGTTTCGGGCGGCCTGACCTCGGAGTCCGAGTCGCCGGGCCTCGAGTCTCTGGGAACGATCGCCTATTACCCCCTCTGGATCTTCTGTCGAGGAATCCCCGCGCCCAACCGGCTTCAGGAGCTGAAAGGAAAGCGGGTCTCGATCGGGCCGGAGGGTGGAGGGACGCGTCCGCTCGTCCTTCGGATGCTCGAGGACAATCACTTGGAGAACGACATCGTCCCCGTCGCGCTCTCGCCCGGACCGAGCGGCGAGGCGCTCCTCAGGGGAGAGCTCGACTGCGCCTGCATGCTCACGACTCCCGACGCACCGATCGTCCGGAAGCTCCTCGCCGAAGAAAGCGTCAGCCTGTTCAATTTCGCGAGAGCCGACGCCTACGTGGCCCGGTTCCCGTTCCTCCGCAAGGTCGTCGTTCCGGAGGGCGTCGGCGATCTCGCCAAGAACCTTCCTTCTCGCAACGTCACGCTCATCGCATCGACGGCGAGCCTCTTGATTCGCGACGATCTGCATCCGGCGATCCAATTCCTGCTGCTGCAGGCGGCCGACGAGATCCATTCTCCCGGCGGGATGCTCAATGCGTCCGAGCAGTTCCCCGCGGCCGAGCGCGTCGATGTGCCTCTCGCGGCCGAAGCCAGATCGTTTTACAAGTCCGGCGGAAGCTACCTTCAGAGGCATCTTCCATTCTGGCTCTGGGTGTTCGCGTCTCGCCTGCTCCTTCTTCTCATTCCGCTCATCGGCATCCTCTATCCTCTGACGCAGGCCATCCCCGCGATCATCGACCTCTTCGTGAATCTCCGCCTCAATCGCGTCTACAAAGAGCTTCGCGACATCGATGCTCGGATCGACCAGGATCAGTCTCCCGAAGAGTTCGCCGCAGACCGCGAACGGCTGGAGAAGCTGGACAAGAGAGTGCGGCAGATCCGGGTTCCGATGAGGAACGCGAGGACCCTCTATACGCTGAGGCATCACCTGAGCCTCGTGCGCGAGCGAATCGGACACTGATGGTGATCCCGGAGCGCCCGATCAGAAATTGACGGATCCGGAAACCTGAAACGAATATCCCTGGAATGTCGACTTATTCGAGAATTCCCTCAGATACTTGGCGCCGAGGCTCACTTTGCGCCCGGACAACAGAATGTTGGCGGCCAGGCCAACGGCATTGATTCGATAACGGGACTCTTGCTCCTCGGGCGTGATGTTGGGGCCGCTCCTGTCTGTGGTCTGCCACTGCTCGTATCCGGCCACGCCCACCTGGAGGCGCAGATCCGACGGGAGCACGAGCGTCTGCGTCGCCGAATAATCGAGGCTGAGGGTCTGCCCGGGGTGAATGTCGGTTCCCGCCTGTGTGGTGTGAAATTCGTAGATCTCGTAGGCGGAAATCGCGGCCGCTCGATTCTCGGTCAAGTAAAAAGTTTCGCCCGCCGAGAGAGTGTGGGTCCAGTATCCGGAGCCGACGTTATCGCTGGCCCCGGCTTCGAACCTTCCCGTCGGTGCCAGGAAACCGTAGGCGAACCGAAGATCGGCGTGTTTCGTCGTCCAACCGAGAATGAGCGGCTGATAGTAGGAGTCGGCGAGGCCGCCGCCGCCGCTGATGGACCCAGCCACGTCCGAGGCGAGAGAGTTGTTCGCGATTGGGATCGTCGCGGCCAGCGAGAACTTCGCGCCGCCCAATGGCGCGAGGGGCTCGCTCACCCATGCAAAAGTGTTCATGTCCATCAAGATGGAGTTCGAACCGGTCGCGAGGATCTCGCCGTTGGGCCCCCTCGACTCGCCGCGCGAGTAGAAGAGGAAAAGGTTTGCGTAGGTGAGCCCGGGCACGGGGACGACTCCCGAATTCGTAGCGCTCATGCCGAGCGGATAGACCCCTCTGTTTTGCGCGAACGCACCCGCCGAAGAAAAGACGAGCAGGCTGACGAACCGGAGCGCTCCCGCCAACGGGATCGCAACGCGCCGGATCGTCATGGGAAGCCTAGCCGCGCCGGGAGAGCGCTCGCGACCCCGGCATGAGGATCAGCAATCCCACGATCGCCACCACGACGACCATGAGCACGACCTCGGGATCGCTGAAGTTCTGTCCCGCCACCACGAGTGCCGCTGCGATATTGCGCTGCGCGGTGCCCAGGCCCAGCACCCGACGGGTATCGCGGGCCGGCCCGCCGAGGAAGTAGCCGAGGACGAAGCCCAAGACGATGAAGAGGATTCCAGCCAGGATGCCCCGGGTGCCGAAGACATCCAGCATCTTGTCGAAGTTCACGATCACGAGCAGCGCGATCAGCAGAATGAGACTGAGGTTCGACGTTTTGTCGAGCCAGGGCTTCACCCGGGCGGCGGCCGCCGCAAAGCGGGCTTTGGCGACAAGCCCGACGCCGAGCGGCAAGAGCATGAGGAGGACGAGCGAGCGCGCGATCTTCGCGGCGTCGACGGTGACTCCTTCGAGCAGCCTGGGCAAAACGAGCGGCATGTAGCCGACGGTCAGGACCATGAGCAGAACCATCAGTCCAACCGCGAAGGCGAGGTTCCCCTTGGCGAGCGCCGCGAGCTTGGGCAGGAACGGAGCGCCGGCCGCGGTCCCGAGAACCAGCAACCCGGCGGCCAGGGCTTCCTTCAACTGAAGCAGCCTCGCGATGCCAAACGCCGCGAGCGGCATCAAGACGAAATTCGCGAGCAGAGCCAGCAGAACCATCCGAACGTTGCGAAGCGGCGCGAGGATTTCCGAGACCGTGAGGCTCAGGCCCATCCCGAGCATGCTCGAGATCACGAACACGAGCATCGCGACCGGGACGAGCTTGCTCAGAAGTTCGATCATTTCATCACGGCGAGGTTGCGCCAGAAGTTCGCCAGGCTGTCGGTTCCGCCGAAGAGAGTCGTGAAGTGGGTGGAGTCGACCAGCAGAATGTCGCCGGCGCGCTTGCCTTTCGGGGGCATCCAGAGAAGAAGGTTGAACTCCGTGTTGCCCGACGCCGTGAAGGGATGCGGACGATCGGGATCGATCGGCTGGCGCGCCAGAACGTGAATCGCTTTCGTGCTCTTCTCGGTCAGCTCGTAGTGCGGAAGGTGGGGATGAAAATTGAAGGTCGTCACTTTCTGCAGCAGGCCCGGCTTGTCGAGGTCTTTGAATCCCGTGATTGGCGCAATGTTTTTCGTGCCTTTGACGACCGCGGGGCGCAACCCCCATTTATTGATGACCGGGACATCGAGCGCCTTCATCAACGATCGCGTGTATTGCCCGAAGCGCTGCTGGCGGGGGACGAGCCGGTCGCCGTGATGCCGGTACTCCATCTGGCGCTGTTCTAAGTCGCTGGTAAACCCGACGTCGTGGTGCGGCGCGAGCAGGAGACAGGTGCCCTCCCGCTGGAGCCACTCGCGGATCGCCTCGATTTCTTCTTGCTCGGCTGACTGATCGGAAGGGAGATGGTCGAGGCCGAACACCATCAAAGTGTCCGTGTCGGCGAGGATCCGTTCGTCGATGGGCAGGCGGTAACCCGCCTGGTCGATTCGCTGGAAGACGGCAACGGGAAAGCCGGTTGCCTCACCGGCCATCCCCTGGAAGAGGAGCGTCGAGCGATGGAACAGCTCCAGGGTTCCGGCGATCCCCTGAAGAAACTGCGCCGCGCTGTATTCCGGCGTTTCGTAAGCCGGCCAGAGCACGTTGCGGACCTCGGTGATGGTGGAGAACCGGTTCTCCATCTCCGCGGGATCTCGGCCGGCCTCCCAGGGATAGCTCCATGTCCAGTAGATGGAGATCCGGCGCTTGCCCGCCTTGCGCGGCCGCGCGACGTGAGTCTGGTTATAAGTCCGAGCAGGCTGCTTCTTCGATGAGCTCATACTCTTTCCTCTTCCAGTTTCGGAACCCGGTTGAAATCGGCGCGTCTTCCGCATCATTGAATCGCCGGCTCTCCGCGGAGCGGCGCCTCAATGACTTCCAGCTCGAGAGGCGAGATATCGAAGCGCCTTCAGGCCGGGAAGAAAGAAATACGCGCCGCCTTTCAGGGTCGTGAAGGCCGGCAGGCCCTTGATCGTCTTCCGGATCGGGCGCTTGGGGATCTTGAACTCGAGAGTGCCGTCATGGTGTCCGATGATCGGATCTCGCTCGTTGACGAGCTCGTGGAAGTTCTTGTCGTTGGCCCAGACGTTCTGCGCGAACTCGAACTGGCGGACAAGGCTCGCGCAGATCACGAAGGCGGCGATGCCGCGCTCGACTCCGTCCTCCGGACTGCCCTCTGGCAGATGCGAGCCATAGGTCGCGCCGCGTCGGATCATCCGGCGCCGGTTCATGTTGTGCGCGGTGTCGCGCGGGTTCATGCGCCGCGCGTGCGAGCCCAGCGGTACCGCATAGCCGTGCGGGTCCATTTGCTTGTAGTTGAAATCGTTGTTCCGCTGCGGATCGGCGCCGAGCGCCGGGTCGTCCTTGTCAGGTGCGAGCACGAGCGGAGCGCCGCTCCGCCACCGGCCCATGAGCTTCGCCGCGACGAGCTCCTGTTCCTCGGGCGTCTGGCCCTGCTTCTTCAGGAAATCGCGAAACGCACCCACGTGCTCCTGAAGCCGCCGATAGGCCATGAAGCTCCCGTTGCGCGAGAGAACCTCGGGCTGCGGCAGGTTCGCGGGCGGACCGTCTTCGTCCGGATAGCCGAGGATGAACTCGCCGGGCTTTAACGGCGCGCCGGAACCGGGAGTCGGCTCCTCGCCCGACCCCTCGATGACCGGCTGTGAGAGGCGGTCGCGGTAGCCGAAGTGATCGTGCGCGTAGTCAAACGGCGGCGTGGCCTCGAGGTCGAGCGACGACAGCACTTCGACGCCCTCGCACCGGGCGACGAGCTTCGCTTGCTCGCCGGTGCACCGTTCGCGTTCCGCGGCGTCGCGTGCGAAGAGAATGACGATGGCGTGCAGGTCGGGACTGGCGAGACCCCCCACCCACTTGTCGGGATGGTTCGCGCCTTCGTCGCCCAGAACTCCGGCCCGCGCGACCATGCCCTGCTTGAATTCTTCAGGAAAGCTGGCGAGGGAAGCTTCATCGACGCCCAGCGCCCGAAGGCCGTTCCAGGTGAATGCCACGGTCACCCAGCGTTTTTCCGTTTCGACGGAGGCGCGGGCCTCCGCCGCGGATTGCACCTTCTCCAGGATCGCGGACAGCCACGCCCGTCCGCCGGCGGGCTTGTGAAACGACAGGAACTCGTATCGTCCCGTCAAAGCAGGCGCGCGCGTCAGCAGGATGTGCTGGATATCGTCGAACTCGAGCATTTCAACTCGCGTGAGGTGTCATGGCGTCTCTACTTCTGTTTGCCTTTCGCTGCCCAGGCTGCGATCCGCCAACGCCGATCGCGGATCGTTCGTGCTCATCGCCGTCGCCCCCTTCGCGTTTCCTGCCGCAAGCAGGATCAGGAATCCGCATGCGAAGAACTGTCGCGCGGCTGATCGCACTTCGTTCCGTGGTCATTTGCACGATCATCCGGAGTCACTGCATCTGGTCGAGCGCTTCGGAAAACGCCGCCTTGAGCTTGAGAGCCTTCTTGACCTCGTCGGCGCTCACGTAGGGATATTCGCCGTATTCGAGGAAGGGCGGACGGTGATGGTCCCGAACGAACTGGATGAATGCCGTGGGATTCGTCTGCCAGTCTTTGGGGAACCCTTCCAGATTCTCGAAGACCGTGCGCAGTCCCGTGGCGGAGAAGATGGCGACCGCGTCCTCGGTGTACTTGTCGAAATCGGTGTCAAAGATGCCCATGTACTGGAAGTAGGTGTCGCCTTTGATCTCGAAAAGGTTCCAACGCAGGTAATGGAGCTTGAGCACGGCGAGAACGTCCGGCGATTCCCCCACGGCTTTCTCGATGTTTCTCGCGTACTCATAAAACTTCTCCTCGCTGCCCGGAACGATCTTCGCGATGATCGAGAAGCCGTAGCAGGCCGGAGTTTTGGGGAAGATCGGGCCGTATCGGCCTTGCTGGGCCTTGCCCTTGACCCCCCCCTTGGGGATCGCCATCGCGGCAGGCTTGGACCAATCGTTCTGCTTAGGAGCATCTGTCATGACGTAGACCTTTCTCCAAAAGCGGTTCGGATTCCGCTCGCTCAGTTTCGAAGCTCGAGCGTGACTGTATCAACGGGCGGCGACGGGAAACGATTGGACCTTGGTGCTAAATGGTCGGTTCAGGACAATCCGCGACTGGGGTTGAACCTCTCTTTTACGCCTTCCGATAGACGTCCGTGTTCAGGTACTTGAGGCCGGAGTCGGCCATCAAGGTGACGACCATCCTTCCCGGTCCGAGCCTCTTCCCGATCTGAATCGCGGCGGTGACGTTCGCGCCGGAGGAGGTTCCGGAAAAGAGAGCTTCCTCGCGCGCGAGCCGCCGCGCCATCTCTTTGGCTTCTTCACTCGCGACGGGGAAGATCTCGTCGACGAGGCTCGGTTCCCAGAGCGGGGGAGTGAAGCCCACACCGACGCCTTCGATTCCATGAGGCCCCGGAGCGCGGCCGGAGAGCACCTGTGACTCGCCGGGCTCGACGACGACGACCCGGACGCTCGGCTTGTGCCTCTTCAACATCGTCGCGACCCCGCGCGAAGAGGCGGCGGTCCCCGCGCAGTGAACGAACGCGTCGACCTCTCCGTTCGTCTGGCTCCAGATCTCTTCGCCCAGCGCGTCATAGCCGCTGATCGTGTCGGGATTGTGGAGCTGGTTGACCCAGAACGTGTTCGGCTCCTCGGAGATCCTCCGCGCCGTCTCGATCATGTCGAGGATCAGCTTCTTCGTGGTCTTGCCGCCCTCGCTCGGGACGAGCGTGAGCTCGGCGCCGAAAGACTCCATCTGATCCCGCTTTTCCGGGCTGAACGCATCGGAGGTGACGATCCGGATTCGATAGCCCTTCGCCGCGCAGACGAGAGCGAGCGAGGCTCCGGTGCTCCCGCCCGTGTACTCGACGACGGTGCCGCCGGGTTTGAGCCTTCCGTCCGCTTCCGCGCGCTCGATCACCGTCCGCGCCATGCGGTCTTTCAGGCTGCCGGTCGGATTCTCCCACTCGAGCTTGACGAAAAGGTCGGCGCAGCCGGGCGGCACGACCTTGCGGAGCCGAACCATCGATGTGTTTCCGATCGCGTCGAGAATGTTCATCGGTCGATGCCTCCGTGCTGGCGGTCAGGAGCGTCACGAAGGATTACGCCGCCTGTCCAGAGCCAGATTCCGAGTCGAGCCAGCCGGGCGGAACCCGAGCCCGATTGGATGGTACAATATATATATTGTTATTTCTCGAAACATGGCTCGCTGACCGCCGATCGTTGCAGGTGTTCGAGACGGTGCTCTCCGGGATCTCGGGGAGTGACATCTTCGTCCGGCGGACCAGACCCGCCTGAGCGGCAGGGTTCCGTCCTTCCCCAAGGTGCACCTTCCGGACGCCGCCGGGCGGGTCGACAATCGGGCCGTTGACGGAAGAGAGCTCGAATCCCGTGGCGGCGGCCAATGTGCCTTTCCCGTGGATCCAGACGCGCCTGGCTCTCGAGCGCACGCTTCTGGCCTGGGTCCGAACGGCCGCTTCGATGATCGGCTTTGGCTTCGCGATCTTCCATTTCTTCGAGGCCCTGAATGCCTCGCCGGGAGTCCGGCCGCCCTGGCGACCCGGCTCGTCGAAATTGCTCGGGCTTTCGCTCGTGGGAATCGGAACGCTCGCTCTCGCTCTCGCGCTGGTCCAATACCTGATGTTGGTGCGCTACCTCGACGACGACTCGTTCCGGCGTGCCGCAGGCATTCCGCGATTTCGTCCGGGCCTGATCGTGACGATCGCGCTCCTGGCGATCGGAGTCGCGACGTTCTGGGCCCTCCTCGCGCGGATTCCGGGTTGAGCGGGCAGGCCATGACGTGCGCCTGCGGCGTGAATCGACCGGTGTGAGCGGCGGGCGGGGCCGGAGCCCCGCCCTTTCCCGTGCCTGAAAACTCTCGCTGGACTGAAGTGGACTGGGCTACGCGCTCTTGGCCATCGCGCCCCGGATGGCGCCGATGACCGCCATCAGGACGCCGCCCCCGACGCCGCCGCCAGCGACGTTGGCCAGGATCGATCCGATGTCGAGCCCACCGCCGCCGGCGGAAGCCGCGCCCATCCCGAGGCTCTGCAGGAGTGCTCCGCCGATCCCGCCGCCAAGGATGCCGACGATCGAGTCGCCGAGAGTTCCGAGGCTTTTGTCCTTCATGATGTTTCCGGCCACGTTGCCACCCGCGGCGCCCCCGAGAAGACTGATGATGAGGTTGACGATATTCACGTTGTGCTCCTTTCGAGAGAACGCTTCCTCGATTCGACGCTGGGACTCTTTCACTCCATCCTCGGCCGGCGAAGCCGCTCCGAATAGCGGGACCTTCGGGCAGAGACGGATTGGCCTTTGGGGAAGCTGAGAGGCTATCGGTGGGCGTTCGACGCGCGGGAATGGAGCGCCGCCGTCACGGCGTCGATCAGACTCCGACCCGGGAACGGTTTGGCCAGATACGCGCCCGCGCTCGCTGCTCTCTCCCGCGTCGCGTCGTCATCGACTCCGGTGATGAAAATGACGGGAATCGAATTGTCCCCCTCGGTGATCCGCCGGTGGAGCTCAAACCCGGAAATCCCCGGAAGGTGAATGTCGAGGACGAGACAAGCGGCCTCGGCCGCGACGCCCGCCTCGAGCAACGCTTCGGCCGAGGAAAAGGCCGAGACACAGAACCCGGCGACGCCGAGAATCCGCGTCAGCGCTTCTCTCATCGCTCGGTCGTCTTCGACGACCAGGATCCGTTCTTCAGACACGTTACCGCCGCAACATCATCGCAGCGACGGGTCGACTCGAAAGGCGGACCTTAGAGAGGCAGGACCTTCCCTTTGGGGCAGGCGGCGGAGTCGGGCCGCCATCCGGTCAGATCGTCTGTTTTTCCACCGGAGGCAGCGCGGGAGGGTTGATTCGATCGGCGGCGCGCACGAGATCCGCGACCGATCCGGCCTTCATCTTTTCCATCACCCGAGCCCGATGCGCCTTGACAGTGCGTTCGGAGGCGCCGATCGCCGAGGCGATCTGCTTGTTCAAACGCCCCGCCACGACGTATTGAAGCACTTCCTTCTCTCGAGGGCTCAGAGCGGCATAACGGGCACGCAGATCGCGAACCTCTTCGCGCGTCACCCTTTTTTCGTCGTCTCTCGCCAGAGCGGCGCGGACGGCCGCCAGGAGCGTCTCGCGCTTCACGGGCTTGACCAGAAAATCCGCGGCTCCGGCTTTCATGGCGCGCACACTCAGCGGGACATCGCCGTGCGCGGTCAGAAAGACGATGGGAAGCGCGCGCTCGTGCCGCGCGAGGGAAGCCTGCAGGTCGAGCCCGCTTGGCCCGGGCATGCGGAGATCGAGCAGGACACAGCCCGGATCTTCCGTCGCGTCGGTCATCAGGAAGTCGCCGGCGGAGCCGTATTCGCGGACGTCGTAACCGGCCGCCCGCAGGACCCTCCCGACCGCGACTCGAAAGGAATGGTCGTCGTCGACGACTCGAATCACCGGACCCTGAGTGGTCATGACGCCCTCCTCGGCCTCGCGCTCCCGCTCATGACGGCCTCTTCCGCTGGAAGAACGAGCCGGAACGTCGCGCCCTGATCGGGATTGTTTTCGGCGCGGATTTTTCCCCCGTGAGACTCCGCGATCGAGCGGGAGAGAGACAGTCCGAGGCCCATGCCGCTCTCTCGCGTGGTGACAAAAGACTGGAAGAGACGCGGAAGCAGGTCGGCGGCGATCCCGTGGCCCCGATCGATCACCGCGATCTCCAGCAGGCCGTTCTCGTTCCCTCGCGTCGATATCGTGAGTTTCCGCGCGCGCACGGGGGTTTCCGCCATCGCGTCCATTCCGTTGAGAACGAGATTGAGAAGAAGCTGCTGGAGCTGGACCGAGTCACCCTGAACCGGGTGCAGATCGGTGCCGAGATCCATCTCGAGCTCGATGCCGCGCCGGCGCGCGTCCGGCTCGACGAAGCGCGCGATCTCTCGCGCGAGGTCGTTCACGTCGAGACTCTGGAGTTTCAGCGGCCGGTGTTGAAGCAGCGACCGGACGCGCTTGATGACGTCGCTCGCGCGCAGATCCTCCCGATGGATGTCGGAGAGAATCGTCTTGACCGCGTCGAGCTGACCCGTCTCGAGAAGCATCTCCGCCGCCTCGGCGTTGGACAGGATGGCGCCGAGCGGCTGATTGACTTCATGAGCGATCGAGGCCGCGAGCTCGCCGAGCGTCGTCAGCCGCGCCGCGCTCGCGAGTCTCCGATCGGCCTCTTCGGCGCGTTTCCGGTCGGTGATGTCGCGGCCGATCGCCTGAAACTCCACGACCCGGCCGTCGCGCCCCCGAACCGCGTGGTTGACCCACTGCTGCCATCCGATCGAGCCGTCCGCGCAGAGAACCTCATGCTCGTGGATGACGACCCGCGGGCTCTCGACCAGGGACTCGACGTGCCGGCGCACGGTCTCGCGAGGCCCGTCGGGGATCAGCTCGAGAAAGGGACGCCCGAGCAGTTCTTCGCGCGCCTGTGCGAAGTAGCGGCAGTACGCTTCGTTGACGAAGGTCAGCGTCGTGTCGGGAAGAAATCGGCAGATGAGCTCGGTCTGGCTGTTGACGACTTCCCGGTACTTCTCCTCGCTCGCCTGGAGCCGGGCCTCGGCCCGTTTCGAGGTCACCGCCGAAAAGAGAATCTGGCCCACCAGGCGAAGCCTCGAAACGATGTCGGCCGGCCAGGGCTGGTTTCGACGGGTGGCCTCGAAAGAGATCCCCCGAACGACGGAGTCGGTCTGCGAGACGGGAATCATCAGGAGAGATTTGACCGCGCGGTTGCGCAGCCTCGCCTCGGACGCGGCCGCGGAGGAGTCGTGAGCGACGTCTTCGATGGCAATGGTGTTGCCGCGCCGGAGCTCTTCGACCAGCGTCGGAAGACGTTCGTGCCAGACGATCTCCGGCGCTCCGACGCCGGCCGCTTCGGCGTGGTGGGTCGTGCGCGGCCGATGCTCCCCCGGCGTCACGACGAACAGGGAGCAGCAGTCGAGGTCCATCGCTTCGAGAACTCTCTTGAGCGCATGGGTGACCTCTGCGTCGGCCCGGGAGTATTCGACATCGATGAGACTGGCGGAGAGATCGGACACGAGGCGCTCGAATTTCAGCTGACGCTCGAGCCGCTCCTGCGCCCGCTTTTGCTGCGCTCGGTGAATGAGGAGGATCGCGACCGCCGCGATCAACGCTCCGATGCCGACCGACACGAGTGCAACCTGGAGCTCCGGGTCGCTTTCGAGCGCCAACAGGTCTGGAGAACCGAAAACGAACCCAGACACGAGTCCCGCGGAAGTCCCGAAACGGGTCCTACCCTGCGAAGAGTTCCGATCTGCTTGGTTCTTGAACATCGGCAACCCCTGGGAGCTTTCAGCGTTTCCTTTGCGGTGAGTCTATCCAAGAGTCGGTCCGGGGGGCTCCTTTTTCCGCGCTTCTCTCGGAATTTACATGTCTTTCCGGACGACCGGATATAAACGGACAAGGATCTCGAGCGCTTCCGCGAAGAGAGAGATCGTCAGCGACTTCTACGTGAGCCTGTCTTTCTTCGACAGCTTCGACAGCAAGGATCCCACGAGCGGCCAGGCGAAAAACGACTGGGGTCCTACGCTCTCTGTCGGCTGGCAGTTCTAGGGGGCCGATCCTGGAGGAGGGCAGACCGCTCCCGGCTGGATCCGGATGAATTGTCTGAGGAGAACCGCGTTCTCGCGAGCCGTCCGCCCCTGCGCGACGAGCCTTGCGTCGATCGAAACCAGAACCGGTTCACCCGGCTTCTCGGCCGCGGCTTTCGCGTAGGCCGCTTCGAGCTCTCGATTGACCCTCTGGGGGACGACCGGCATGTCCCGTCCCGTCGCGCATTCCTGGAATCGTCCGCCCTCCTTCGTGGAGCGGTACATCCCGTCCATCCGCAGCCGGGGCTCGAGAGGCGCAAACAGGGTCTGTCGCCGGAGGTCGAAGTTCAACGTGGATTGGATCGGCCGACCTTCGCGATCGAGTTGTCTCAACGTCGTGTCGTCGACGACCGCGAACGACGACGGCTCGGTGAGCGCCAGGATCTTTCCGTCCGAAGTGAGCCGCCAGCGTCCGATCTGATCGAGGTTCGTCCTGCGGTCGATGTAGACGATGCGATGGTAAAAGACCCCGTCGGCGAACAGGTTCAGCTGGTGCCGTGTTCCCGGGCAATCCGCGCAGGGTAGTTCGCCGGTGAAGGTCGCGGGAAGGCCGCCCGGGAAGGAAGCAGTGCTGGGGGCGGGCGTCGTCGCAGCGGCGCCTGCTTGCGGGCCCGCGAACCCGAGAAGCGCGCAAGCGATCAGGAGCGCCGTCACGTGCGGCCCCGTTCTGCCTTCTCTCGGCGGGCCCGAAAGAAGAGCTGGAGAAGCTCGGCCGCCTCGTCGGCCAGGAGTCCGCCTTCGACCGCGCACCGGTGGTTGAGCCGGGGGTCGCACGGGATGTTTCCAAGGCTGCCGCAATATCCGGCCTTCGGGTCCGCGCAGCCAAACACGATTCGTGCGATCCGGGCATTGACGGCAGCCCCGGCGCACATGGGACACGGCTCGCACGTCGTATAGAGGGTCGCTTCCTCGAGCCTCCAGCTTTGGATGGTCCCGGCCGCTTCTCGGATCGCCTCGATCTCCGCATGGTGAGTCGGGTCGGAGAGGGCCTCCCGGCGATTGCGGCCTCGTCCGAGCATCTTTCCCTCTCGGACGACCACGGCGCCGATCGGCACCTCTTGCTCGGAGAAGGCGATCCGCGCGAACGCGAGCGCCTCTTTCATGAATTGTTCATCGGCGGCGGAGAAGGGCGACACGGCCCGAGGTTACATTGAACTTCCTATCTTCCTGTCTTGAAATGACCTGCCGATTTCAGTACCCTCGCCGACCCTGCGCCCATAGCTCAATTGGATAGAGCGTCTGACTACGGATCAGGAGGTTGGGGGTTCAACTCCCTCTGGGCGCACCAATTTTCGTCGTCGACCCGAAGGACATCGCGAAACAGACCCGGGCCGCCGCTCGGTTCTGACGCGGGTCCAAGGGAAGCCACGGGCCGAAATCTCTGTTTAGAGAAACTGCGGTAAACAGGGGAGATAGCGGCTCCCCCGGAGCGTGGACCGGGGGAACTTTCGCCGTCTTCCCTCGTAACAACGATTAAGTCGAAGGTTTGGCGCGGGAAGGGGAAGGGAATGTCGAAGAAAGCGAAGATCATCCTCGGGATCGGTCTCGTCGTCGGCCTTGGGGCGATCCTCGCCTTCTCGCTCACCGGCCGGGATCGCAACCTCCCGCACGTCACTACG
>DATDNV010000654.1:0-4081 GCA_036518075.1 Thermoanaerobaculia bacterium | reverse complement strand
GATGTTGGCGCCGCTGACCCAGACGACCTCGGCCTCGAGGATGTCGCTCCAGGGATTCGCGGCACGGTCGATCCCGAAGGCCTTCTTGTTTGCGGCGGCCGCGGAGACCATGCAGAGCCGGCCGTTGTAGTCGATATACGGCGTCTTCAGACAGACGCGGGCGAACTTACCCATGAGATACGCCTTTTCGTTCGTCAGGCTGGCGCCCGAAAGGCAGGCGAAGCTCGAGGGGCCGTGCTCTTTCTGAATGCGATCGATCGCCGCGGCGACGGCGGCCACGCCGGCGTCGTAGTCGACGGACCGAAATCCGCCCGGCGATTCCTCATCAGCGACGAACGCGGTCGTCAGCCTGTCGGGATGGGCGCCCTGCAGGTAGCGCTTCACGCCTTTGGGACAGAGCTTGCCCTGGTTAAACGGAAACTCCATCCAGGGCTCGAAGCCAATGACCTCCTCGTCCTTGACGAGCAGTGTGATACCGCACTGCTGGCCGCAGAAACAGCAGTGTGTGTTGACGGCGCGATCCGGGACCGCACCGGCATCGAGCCGGGGCCCGATCGAACGGGACGGATGAGGCCCGAAACGTTCGGTGAAGGCGTCCGGCGGGGCGACGGTCGTCATGGGTGAAAGTTCGCTTGATCTTCGGTTCCCAGCGGCCCGAGGCCGATCCCCGGGTTCACGTAAGCAGGCATGGGCCGGGGAAGGGGCGCGTTCGCGCCCGACGCTGCAGCGCCAGTGATCCGACCCTGCGCGAGAGCGAGCATCGCGCGGCGGCAGCGCGGACAGACTCTCTGGTAGTGGTCCGGCAAGCCTGGCGCAGCCTCCATCTCGTACCGGTAACCGAGTCGCTGCTCGACGCCGATGAGATCGTCCACGTGCATCTTCGAGGCGAACCCGTAGCCGCAGCGCGCGCAGGGCTCAACCTCGGCGCGCGACGCCGCATCCTTATAGAACTCGACGCCGAGCTGCGCCGGCCGCTGAAAGATATGGAAGAACTTCCCGAACGGAAGCCAGAAGAGCGTGAGGATGACGGTCACCGCGTGGGTGAGCGCGAGAAAGTCATACCCATAGCCCTGGAGCCACGTGTAGCTGACGGTCAGAAGCAGACCCGTCACGCTCACGGCGAAGAGCAGGACCAGCGGAAGAAAGTCTTCTGCGAAGCGCTGCAGGGCCGCCGCGCCTTCGTCGCGCATCCGGCGCAGCATCGCGAGCATCACGCCCGGGATCACCATCAACGACGCCCAGACGAGGCCATGAAAAACGAGAAAAGCGAAGAGCGATTCGTGGGGAAACGTGATGGTGGGAAAGCCGAACACGAAGACACGGTAGAGGTCCATCTTTCCTGGAACGGTCTCGAAGGACAACCAGCCGAAGACGAGGGGAATCGTGATCGCGGCGGCGATGATGCAGCCCCACATGAGGAGCATGTGGGTTGCGCCGCGCACCCAGCCGCGCCGCCAGATGAAATCATTCGCCGCGAACTCGCCCGTGACCCGTCGCACCCAGATGCCGGAGTTGCGCAGCAGGTCCCGCCTCCGGAAGAAGACCTGCCATCCGCGGCGCCAGTAGACGGCTGTCGACGGCCGCTGAAGCCAGACGGCATACCGAAACGTGAGTCCGAAGACGGCAAACAGCGTGGCGAAGGTGTAGGCCACGAGCGCCGCGTCGAACCGTTCGAGATTGCGCGAGCCGAGGACGATCAGGAGCGTCACGACGCCCGTCGTGAGAAAAGCCCACGCCACGGCTCTGACAACTTCCCGCTTCATCGCAGCGCGTGGAGCTTACACCGCCGCACGTTCCGGCGAGGGGCCGCGCGACGAGGTTTTGGGATTCACGAAAGCCTCTCTCAGCCGCCTGAAAACGCGAGATGATGGCCCCCATCAATGAGGAGAGGGAGGCCGCCATGCCAATGCCGTTGACCCGCCGCTCGTTCGCTGGAGCTCTCGGAGCTGCCGCCGGAGCGGCTCTCTTCGAGACCCGCCCGGCCCGTGCCGCGGTTCTCGCCGCAGTCCACCGCGGAGCGCCCGACGACGCGATCGTCCTGAGCTTCAACGAAAATCCGTACGGGCCTTCCGCGAGCGCGCTCGAAGCGGCGCGGCGGGCGGCGAATATCGGCAACCGATATCCCGACGCGGCCGAAGACGACATTCGCGCCGTCATCGCAAAGCATCATCGAGTTTCACGTGATCGAGTGACTCTCGGCTGCGGCTCCTCGGAGATCTTGCAGATGGCCGACACCGCCTTCACTGGAAAAGGAAAGAAGGCCGTCGCGGCGGAGCCGACCTTCGAGGCGGTCCTGGACTTCGCGCGCGTTCTGTCGGCTGAGCCGGTCAAAGTCCCGCTCACGGCCGATTTCCGGCACGATCTCTCCAGGATGGCCGCAGCTTGCGACGCTTCGACCGGACTCGTTTACGTGTGCAACCCCAACAATCCGACCGGCACCATCATGACGGGAGACGAGATCGCCTCCTTCGCCGCGAGTGTCCCGGCTTCCGTGACGATCCTGGTGGATGAGGCGTATCACCATTTCGTGGAAGATTCCGGCTACCGGACCGCGTGCGAGCTCATCGATCGCCATCCCAACGTCGTGGTGGCGCGGACCTTCTCGAAGATCTACGGAATGGCAGGGCTGCGTCTGGGCTATGCCGTCGGTTCGGCGGAGAGGATCGCCGCGATGGCGAAGTACGCGACCTTCAGCAACGCAAACGCGGTCGTGCTCGCGGCCGCCCGGGCGAGCCTGGAGGACGCGGAACTCGTTCCGAGGGTGCGCAAGACGATGAACGACACTCGCCGCTGGCTGGTTGCCGAGATGAAGAGGCAAGGACGCCGCACGATTCCTTCCGAAACGAACTTCGTCATGATCGACGTCGGCGGCGACGTCACGCCGATGATCGCGGCGTTCAAAGAAAAGAAGATCCTCGTCGGCCGCAAATTCCCCTCGCTGCCGAACTGGTTGCGCATCACGATCGGAAAGCCCGAAGAAGTCCAGGCCTTCGCTGCGGCGTTGAAGGAGATCGCGCCTGCGAAACCGGCGGCAGCCTAGCGCGGACCGATCATTTCCATCCGGTCACCAGAAAGAGATCCGAGGAAGTCACCCGGTTGTAGGAATACGCGTAGGAAGACCCGTCCCGAGTGAGAACGACACTTTCGATCCGAACGAATCCGGTCCGGTCCGCGGGCAACAATTGTTTCCAGAGCTCTTTCTTGCCGGACTTCAAGTGATACCGGTAGATCGGCAGAGGCGCCTCACCATAGTGCGTCACGAAGAGATCCTGTCCGTCGGCGCTCCACTGAATCGGGACGTCTTCGAGCTCGAGACCCTCGAGGATGCGCGGCGCGCCTCCGGCGACGGGAACGATGAGAGCTCGCCGATCCGCTCCCGTCGCCGCCAGGAACTGTCCGTCTGGCGAGAGCGCTCCGCCGTTGGAAAGCTCGGGGGTCGCCGCGCGCGGTTTCCCGGACGGCAGGTCCATGAGGTACGCCCGCACTCCCTGTCCCGGCTCGGAACCAGCGATGAGAATCTTCTTTCCGTCCGGCGGCATGAAGGCCGCGAAGACGGGAAGAACTTTGTCGAGCGCGATGGGCTGTGGTCCTCCTGCGCCGGTCGGTAGCAGCACCAGGCTGGCACCCTTGCCCGAAGTCTGAATCGTCAAAGCCCATTTCCCGTCCGGCGACAGGTCGCAAGCGTGCCCGTCACCCAGCCGCGCCGCCGCCGATCCGTCGGTCGAGCGCAGGTATACCGAGCCGCTCGGCCCGCCGCCTTCGCCGCTCTCCCAGAAGAGCATCGTCTTGCCGTCCGGCGACAGCGCGGCGGCGTTTGACTGATCGAGCCAGGAGAGATTGCGCTCCTGGGGATTCCCGCCGAAGGCACCGAGGATTTCGCGCGTGTTGATCTCGCGCTCGACGAGCACGCTTCCGTCGCGGGCGATATCGTGCATGACTTCGAGATCGGTCGTCAGGGAGACGAGCCTGACACGCCCGTCCAGGCCGACCGCATAGATTCCCGCGGCCAGTTGGCGGTTGATGCCGTCGAACCAGATCTCCTTGCCGGACGGGCTCCAGGCAAGGTTGTCGACATAGATGA
>DATDNV010000653.1:0-2413 GCA_036518075.1 Thermoanaerobaculia bacterium | reverse complement strand
GCCTATCGGCCCCATGCTCTCTGGGATTCTGTGCTCGAGGCGGAGCCGGATCCCGATGATCCCGCTCTCGTTTCGTTGTTCGGACCTCCTTGGCGGCGAGAAGCCCAGGCCCCGGGCGATCTGGGATCGCGACTCGTGACGGCGTTCCGCCGCGCGTTCGATGCGGGAGCACCTGCCGCGGTGGCGGTCGGGTCGGACCATCCGGCGCTTCCGCGGGGCCGCATCGAGGCGGCGTTTGCTCCGCTGTCGAGAGGGACTTCGGCAAGCTTGATCCCGGCGGAGGACGGAGGCTATTGCGCCATCGGACTGTCGGCAGGGGCGCCAGTGGACGAGATTTTTCGGGATATCCCCTGGTCATCGTCGTCGGCGCTGTCCGTAACGCGGGAGCGCATGCGGCGCGCTTCGATCTCCTTCGTCGTTCTCGCGGCGAGCTACGACGTCGATCGACCCGAAGATCTGGAGCGGCTCCGCCGCGATCTCTCGGAGCGAGACGCCTCGGCGCCCGATTTTCCGGCCGCCACGGCCCGAGCGCTCGCGGAGATCCTTCCGTGATTCCGGTCCTCGATTCGCGGCAAATGCGGGCCGCCGATGCGGCCGCGATCCGCGGGGGCGTCCCGTCGACGCTCCTGATGGAGAACGCCGCCGCGAGTTTGATCGAGGAGCTCGAGCAGACCTTTCCGGACCGGCGACGCGTGGCGGTGGTCTGCGGACCGGGCAACAACGGGGGGGACGGGCTCGCGGCGGCTCGGCTGCTTTCCCAGCGAGGACATGCCGTCGTGGTCTTCACGCTGGGCGACCCGGCTTCCTATCGCGGCGACGCAGCCGAGAACGCCTCTCGAGCCCGAAGATCGGGATTGGAGCTGGTCTCGTTGTCGGAAAAGAGAGGCGCGCGTTCGTTCGTCCGCGGGCTCGAAGCCTGCGATCTGGTCATTGACGCTCTTTTCGGAACAGGACTATCGCGCGGTCTTTCGGGCCTGGCGGCCCGCGTGGTCGCTTCCGTCAACGCTGTGGGACGTCCGGTCATCTCGGCCGATGTTCCTTCCGGCCTCCCTGCCGACTCCGGCCGTCTGATCGGTCCCTGCGTCCGCGCCGAGCTGACGGTCGCCTTCGCCGCGGCGAAGATCTGTCACGTTCTGCCGCCGGGGCGGGAGCGGTGCGGTCGCGTCGTGGTCCGGGACATCGGCATCCCGGCAGCGGTGCTGTCTCGCCAGAGGACGAATCTCTCGATCTCCGAGAGGCGGGATGTCGCGGCGCTTTTGCCTCCGCGGGCGCAGGACTCGCACAAGGGGGACTTCGGCCGCCTCGCCGTAATCGCGGGGTCGCGCGGCAAGACCGGCGCGGCGGCGCTGGCGGCGCGAGGCGCTCTGCGCGCGGGCGCCGGTCTCGTCACCGTCTTTTGTCCGAGCTCGATCGAGAGCGCGGTCGTCTCGGCCTTACCGGAAACAATGACCCACGGTCTCCCCGACCGCGGCGGCGCTCTGACCGCGGACGCAGCGAAGGAACTCCTGTCGGCTCTGTCCGATTTCGACGCGGCCGCGGTCGGGCCGGGTCTGGGAGCCTCATCGGACGTCGAGGCGCTTCTGGAGAAGCTGATTCACACGAAGCTGCCCCTCGTTTGCGACGCAGACGCTCTCAACGCGTTCGCGGGAGACCCGGCGCGATTTGGAAGGCGCTCGGGTCCGATCGTTCTGACGCCGCATCCCGGAGAGGCCGGAAGACTTCTCGGCTCGTCGAGCCGCGAGGTCCAGGGGGATCGCCTCGGCTCGGCGACGAGTCTGGCTCGGCGAAGCCGGGCCGTCGTGCTTCTGAAAGGTTCGGGCACCCTGATTGCGACGCCGCGCGGGCGCGTTACTGTGAACCCGACTGGGACGCCGCTGATGTCCACGGCGGGCGCCGGCGACGTCCTGACCGGCGCGCTGGGAGCGTTTCTCGCGTCCGGCCTGCCCGCGGAGTCCGCGGCCATCGCGGCCGCGTACCTGCACGGCGCCGCCGGCGATATCCTGACCGGACGGTTGGGGGACGCGGGCCTTCTCGCGTCGGAGCTCGCGGATGCGATTCCATCCGCGCGGAAAAAGCTCTCGTCGTGAAGGCGACCACTCGGAGCGAAGAAGAGACGGAGCGATTCGGCGAGAAGGTCGCCGGGAAACTCTCCGATTCGGACGTTCTCTATTTGATCGGCAACCTCGGGGCCGGGAAGACCTGTTTCGTTCGAGGTCTCGCGATAGGTCTCGGAGCCCGCGCGAGGGAAGTCGCCTCGCCGACCTTCGCCCTGCTGCACGAGTACGAGAGTCCCGAGGGGCGGATCGTCCTGCGACATCTCGATCTCTACCGTCTCGCGGACGATCCGAAGGACCTCGCTGTCCTCGGCCTGCCGGAGGCGGTTTCGGACGCGCCGGTCTGCGTCGATTGGCCC
>DATDNV010000652.1:0-2591 GCA_036518075.1 Thermoanaerobaculia bacterium | reverse complement strand
CCGTCACAAGCCGAGCGCGGGCGCGTCCCCGGCCGCGGTCGTTCCGGGCGCGCCCGGGTCGATGGGCGACCCGCGCTGGCGCGCCGGGTACGCGCGCCTCGCCCGCCACGGCCTGTCGTTCGACCTGCAGACGCCCTGGTGGCATCTCTTCGAGGCGGCGGCGCTCGCCCGCGCCTTCCCCGATACGCCGATCATCCTGAACCACGCGGGTCTCCCCGGCGACCGCAGGCCGGACACGCTGGGCGCCTGGCGGTCGGCGATGAAGACACTCGCGCGCGAGCCCAATGTCGCCGTGAAGATCTCCGGGCTCGGCGTGCCCGGCCAGCCGTGGACGGCGGAATCGAACCGGGAGATCGTGCTCCGGACGATCGAGCTCTTCGGGGTGGACCGCGCCATGTTCGCGTCGAACTTTCCGGTCGACGCCCTCGTCGCGACGTTCGACGCGATCTACACCGGTTTCAAGGCGATCGTGGCGAGCTTCCCGGCGTCGGACCGGCGGAGGCTCTTCCACGACAACGCCGTCCGACTCTATCGCCTCTGACGGCCATTGACACGCGGCCGGAGCGCGGGAAACGATGGGACATCGGTCGACGGGCAGCGTGCGGCGAGACATCCAAGCGAGGAGAGCACACCATGGGAACCGGGGCATCGCCTGACCAGGGCCGGGGGACTCGAGGCACATCGCGACGGAGCTTCCTTCGGTGGTGCGCGGCCGCGTCGAGCGGCGCGCTGACGCCGGTTGTCGCGCATGGGCTCCGCGGCGTGCCCGCCGCCCTGGCCCAGACGGCACCCAAGCGCGGCGGCACGCTCCGCGTCGGCTTCTACATCGAGGCCGCGACCATGGACCCGCACCTGTCGGGGAGCAAGATCGACCGGCAGGTCTACCACAACCTCTACGATCCCCTGCTCGTCCTCGACGTGAAGCTCGGTCTCCAGCCGGGCCTCGCGCAATCCTGGACGCAGCCCGACGGCAAGACCATCGTCATGAAGCTCCAGCAGGGCGTGAAGTTCCACGACGGCACCGACTTCAACGCGGAGGCCGCGAAGTTCAACTTCAACCGGATGAAGACCGACCCGAAGTCGGTCCGGAAGGGCGAGACCGCCAACATCGACTCGGTCGACGTGGTGGACTCCCACACGATCCGGATCAACCTGAAGAGGCCCGACGCCTCGCTTCTCGCGGCGCTCACCGATCGCGCGGGCATGATGGTCTCCCCGAAGGTCGTCCAGGAGCGGGGTCCGGATCTCGAGCGGAACGCCCGCGGAGCGGGCACCGGCCCGTTCGAGTTCGTCGAGTGGGTCAAGGACGACCACATCCTCCTGAAGCGCAACGACGGCTACTGGAACAAGCAGAACGGCCCCTATCTCGACCAGGTCCGGTATCGCCCGATCCCGGACGACACCGTGAAGCTGGCGAGCCTCCAGTCGGGCGAGATCGACGTCATGGACTACGTCCAGCCGCGGGACGTGGCCAGCGTCAAGGCCGACAAGAACCTGGTCGAGGTCGACGTCCCATCGCTGGCGCAGTTCTCCTACGTGCTGAACCACACGAAGGCGCCGTTCAGCAACAGGGCGCTGCGCCAGGCGGCGATCTCGGCGCTCGACCTCGAGCAGATCGTCAAGGGCGTCTGGCTCAACGTCGGGGTGCCGTCGAACGGGCCGATCCCGCCCTCCAGCTGGGCCTACGACAGCAGCATCCTGCCCGAGAAGCGCGATCTCGCGAAGGTCAAGGCGAAGCTGGCCGAGGGCGGCCAGCCGGGCGGCTTCTCGTTCACGCTGACGACCAACAACATCCCGATCAACGTCCAGGAGGCCGAGGTGATGCAGGCGCAGCTCGGCGAAGCCGGCATCACGATGAAGATCAAGCTCGTCGACTCCGCGGCGCTGCTGGCGGACGGGAACAGCAAGAACTTCGAGATGATCAACTACCAGTGGAGCGGCCGGCCCGACCCGGACGGCAACACGTTTCAATTCTTCAAGACGGGCCTTCCGCTCAACTGGTCGGGCATCTCGAATCCGAAGATCGACGCGCTGCTCGATCGGAGCCGCGAGGCGTCCGACAAGGCCGAGCGGAAGAAGATCTTCAGCGACCTGACGCGGACCCTCCACGAGGAGGCGTCGATGGCGTTCATCGTGCACCCCATCGAGCCGAAGGCCTTCAGCCCGAGGGTCCAGGGGTACGAGCCCATCCCGGACGGGATGATGCGGTTCAAGACCGTCTGGCTGAAGTAGATCGGAACGCCGACGGTCGCCTGAGCCCGGCGGTGCCGGGCGTCTGAGCGCTGACTCGCGCATGGGCCGGTTCGTCCTGGGCCGACTCGTCGCCGTGGTGCCGGTCCTCGTGCTGGTCACGGCGGGGGTCTTCTTCCTGATCCACCTCACGCCCGGCAATCCCATCGACGCGATGATGGCCGAGTCGGTGGACCCCGGCGTGAAGGCCGAGCTGACGCGTCAGCTCGGCCTCGATCAGCCGATCCACGTGCAATACCTGAGATGGATGGGACGGCTGCTCCACGGCGACCTCGGACGCTCGATCCGAAATAACCAGCCGGTCATCGAGGACGTCAGTCACCGCCTCCGGCCCAGCCTCC
>DATDNV010000651.1:0-3494 GCA_036518075.1 Thermoanaerobaculia bacterium | reverse complement strand
GGCGTCGAAGATATCGGTGGCGAATTCGAATTCGCCGGCGAGGCCGGCCGGGGTTTCGGAAATGGAGAGCTGAAGATCGTGGCGGATGGCCTGGGTCTCCAGGGAAATCTCTTCCACCGAAAGACCCGCCAGCTCCGGCGGCGGACCTCCCGCATTCTGCAGCACGAACCAGACCTGAAAGAGCGGGTTGTGACTCAGGCTCCGCTCCAATTTCAACGCATCGACCACTTTCTCCAGTGGCACGTCCTGATGGGCGTACGCACCCAGAGCCGTCTCCCGCACCCGCGATAGAAGCTCTCGAAACGAGGGATTCCCTCTCAGATCCGTCCGCAACACGATCGTGTTGATGAAAAACCCGATCAATCCCTCCGTCTCGATCCGATCTCGCCCGAAAATCGGTGACCCCACCACGATCTCTTCCTGCCCCGTCTGCCGCCACAGCAACACGGCAAACGCCGCAAGCAGTGTCATGTACAACGTCACCCCTTCGTTGCGGCTCAGCACCGTGATCCGTTCCGACACACTCGTCGGTACGAAAAACCGCTGCCGGCCGCCACGAAAGTCCCGCACCGCCGGCCGGGGTCGATCCCCCCGCAGATCCAAAACCGCCGGAGCCCCTCGAAGCTGCTCGGTCCAGTACCCAAGCTGCTTCTCCAAGACAGACCCCTGAAACCAGTCCCGCTCCCAAACCGCGTAGTCCGCATACTGCAGCCCCAACGGCGGCAACGGCGACTCCTCCCCCCGCGAAAACGCCCCGTACAAAACTTCCAACTCCCGGAAAAACACACCCATCGACCACCCGTCGCACACGATGTGGTGCATCACCACGAGAAAAATGTGATCCTCCGGACCTAACCTCAGAAGACTCGCCCGAAACAGCGGCCCACGCGACAGGTCGAATGGCTTGCGGACTTCTTCGTTCACCCGAACCAGGGCTTCCTTCTCCGCTCCCTCGCCGCGACCGCTCACGTCCTCCATCGCCAGCGCGAAATCCGCCTCCGACACCACCTGCACCGCACGTCCCTCCCGCCCCTCAAACCTCGTCCGCAACGACTCGTGCCGCCTCACAAGCTCCTCGAGCGCTCGCCGCAGCGCCGCCTGATCGAGATCACCTCGGAGTCGAAGGGCGTCTGCAACGATGTAGGAGGACATGTCGAGCTCGAGCTGATCGAGGAACCAGAGCCTCTGCTGCGCAAACGACAACGGCAGCTCCCGGTCCCGCGAAACCTGCTTCAAACGCGGGGGCGGCGGCACGCCGGGATCGTCCACCCGCGCCGAGCCGATCAGCTTCGCCAGGCTCTCGGTCGTCGGCCGCTCAAACAGGGCCCGCAGCGGAAGATCGACCTGAAAGTGCTCGCGGACGCGCGAAAGCACCTGCGTTCCCAGGACGGAGTGCCCCCCCAGTGCAAAGAAATTGTCGTGGATCCCGATGCGATCGATCTTCAAGACCTGCGACCAGATTCCCGCCAGAATCTCCTCCACGGGAGTCCGAGGATCGGCGAACGCCTCCGCCAGATCCGGGCGCTTCTCCTCGGGCGGCGGCAGGGCACGTCGGTCGATCTTGCCGTTGGGAGTGAGCGGAAGCGCATCCAGAAACAGGAATGCCGAGGGAATCATGTAGTCGGGAAGCGTGCTCTTCAAGAGCTCCCGAAGCTCCGTCACCGCCGGCGGCTTCTCGCCTCGTGTGACCAGATACGCGACGAGCCGCTTCTCTCCGAGTACGTCCTCGTGCGCGACGACCACGCATTCGATGACCGACTCGTGCTGGACGATGGCCGACTCGATCTCTCCCGGCTCGATGCGGAACCCGCGAATCTTCACCTGATCGTCGATCCGGCCCAGGTATTCGATCGCTCCGTCTTCCCGATAGCGCGCGAGGTCACCGCTCTTGTAGAGGCGGGCGCCGGGCTCGCCGCTGAAAGGATCGGGGATGAACTTCTCGGCCGTGAGTTCCGGGCGGTTGAGGTAACCCCGCGCGAGGCCTTCGCCGGCGATGTGTAACTCGCCGGGTGAGCCGATCGGGACAGGCTGAAGGTTCGAATCCAGGATATAGACCCGTTTGTTCGCGATCGGCCGCCCAATGCTCGGAAGTTTTTCCCTGTCTCCTTCCGTCGCGACGGGGCCGGCCGTGGTGATGACCGTCGCCTCCGTCGGTCCATAGTGGTTGAAAAGACGAAAGCCATAGGAGTGGTCCGGTCTCCGATGAAGCTGGTCTCCCCCCGTCAGCATGAGCCGCAAACTTCCCCGCGGCGGCTCCGGCTCCGCCATGACGGACTCGGCCAGCGGCGTCGGCAGGAAACAGATGCTGATCGATTCGGACTCTAACCACCGACTCAGCTTGGCTGGGGCGATGCGCGTCTCTTCGTCGGGGATATGGAGGCTCGCGCCGGCCGCAAGATAGGGCCAGATCTCCCATACCGACGCGTCGAAGGCAGGCGACACGAGCATCGCCGCTCGATCGGATGGCGTGACCGCGTAGCTCTCGCGATGCCACCAGATCAGATTCAGCACGCTGCGGTGCGTGACCGCCACGCCCTTGGGCGTGCCGGTCGAGCCGGACGTGTAGATCACGTAGGCGAGGCCGTCCGGCGTAACGAGTTCGGGAACGTTCTCGACGCTCTCCAGGGCGATCGCCGGCCAGTCTGCATCCAGGCAGACCCGTTCGGAACCGGATCCCGGCAGGCTCGGAGCGAGGTTCCCGAGGGTGAGAACGATCTTCGCCGCCGCATCCTCCAGCATGAACGCAAGGCGCTGGCGGGGGTAGGCCGGGTCGAGCGGCACGTATGCCCCTCCCGCTTTCAGAATTCCCAGGAGACCAACGACCATCTCCAGGGAGCGTTCGACACACAAGCCGACGAGAACCTCGGGACCGACTCCACGTTTGATCAGGTACCGCGCCAACTGGTTGGCTCTCTCGTTGAGTTGTCCGTAAGTCAGCTTCAGTCGGCCGTGGGTCAGTCGTTCTTGGGCGAGGACCAGCGCATCCGCGGAAGGCGCTCTCTCGACCTGCTCCTCGACCAGGCGATGAACGCTGTGCGCGCGCGGGTACTGCTTTTCCGTCCGATTCCAATCGACCAGCTGCCTCCGCTCGCCCTCCCGCAGACGGTCCGATTCCGAAGACAGAGGCGCCGCCGCGGAGCTGCCCGGTCGCATCATGCCCGCGTCGAGAAGGCGCCGTTCGCTTCCGCCGGCAGCAGGAGTGCTCATCCGCGAACCACCTTGCGCCTGACCTCCTTCAATTTCTTGACGCTCTCCTTCTCGAGCTCGTCTCGCTTCTCCCGCTGACGTCTCAGACCGTCGCGATCCAGGGATCCTCGGAGGTCGCCGAGCGAGATTTCCGGATTCGCGAGGATTCGAAGGAGCAACTTCTGGTAAGACTCCGCGAGTCGGCTCGCCGTCGAGGCGTCGAAGATATCGGTGGCGAATTCGAATTCGCCGGCGAGGCCGGCCGGGGTTTCGGAAATGGAGAGCTGAAGATCGTGGCGGATGGCCTG
>DATDNV010000650.1:0-9430 GCA_036518075.1 Thermoanaerobaculia bacterium | reverse complement strand
GGCTCGCAAGCTCTTCGATCTGATTCGAAATCTCCCCGAAGCCGACGTGTCCCTGAAGCTGATGGACAACCACTACCTGGGAGTCACCTGCGAGAGGTCGAATTTTCGCCTCGTCGCTCAGCCGGCCGAGGACTTCCCGACCGTGCCAAAGGTGGAGGGGAAGGGTGAAATCGGCTTCCCGTTGGAATTGTGGAAACGTGTGAGCCGTAAGGTCTTATATGCCGTTTCCGCTGAGGAGACGCGGTTCCAGCTGATGGGAGCGCTCCTGAAGGAGAAGGGCAAGGAGCATGAGCTGGTCGCGACCGACGGACACCGACTCGCCCTGATCGACTTTTCCGGACACGAGGGCAAGGGAGGGCTTCCGAGCGTCCTCATTCCCAAGAAGGCGCTGGCGGAAATCCTGAAGATGGACGGAGGCGAAGGGACCGCGCTCAAGATCCGGCACTCGGAGAATCATCTGCTCTTTTCCGTCGGCACCCGCCAGCTGATCGCGCGGCTGCTCGACGTGAATTTTCCGGACTACGAGAAGATCCTGTCGAAGGGAAACGACCGGGTCGCGCTCGTTTCCCGGGCGAACCTCCAGGCGGCGATCCGGCGCGTCGCGCTTTTCTCTTCGGAGCGTTCGCGCGGAGTGAAGCTGACGTTCGAGAAGAATCTCCTGACGATCGCATCGGCGAGCCAGGAGCTGGGCGAAGGCAGCGAGACGCTCGACGTCGAGTACAGCGCCGAGCCGCTCTCGATCGGCCTGAACTCGCAATATCTCCTCGATTTCCTGGAGGAGGCCGAGACCGAACGGGTCCGGTTGGAGCTGAAGGACGAAAACACGCAGTGCCTCTGCCGCCCCGAAGGCGGTATGGAGGGGGTATCGCGATATCTGTACGTCGTGATGCCGATGCGACTCTGACTCGAGGACGCTTGCAGCTCATCGAAACATCCACCCACTCCTTTCGCAACCTCGCCCCGGACCCCGTTTTTTTTGGAAGCGGTGTGACGCTGATCTCGGGCGAGAACGCGCAAGGCAAGACCAACTTGCTCGAGGCGGTCGCCACTCTGTGCGGGCAGCGCTCGTTCCGCCGGGCGAAGCCTTCCGAAATGGCGGCGGCAGGCGGAGGAGGTTCTTTTTCAGTTTCCGGCTGCTGGGTCTCCGATGGCCGGGAAGAACGGCTCTCCGTCGAGTGGCAGGCCGGCGCGGGCCGCCGCTTCCTGCGCGGACCCAAAGCGGTTTCGTTTCGCGAAGCATCGGCGCTGGCTCCGGCCGTGTTTCTGTCCCCCGACGACCGGGACCTTCTCGCCGGTCCACCCGCAGAGCGTCGACGGTTCCTCGATCGGCTGGTCATGGAATCTCGCCCGGCCGCGGGTGCCGACCTCGTTCGTTACGAGCGGGTGCTCGCTTCCCGCAACGCGCTCCTGGCCCGATCGAGGCGAGCGGCTCCGGCTCCGGGTGAGCTCGAAACGTGGACGGAGGAGCTCGTCCAGGCGGGAACCGCGGTGCGGCGCCACCGACGCGAGGCGCTCGGTCTCTGGCAACAGCACTTCGTCGAGTTGACCGCGCGGGCGGGATCGCCTTATACCGAAATCGGCATAACATATTCGGCGGGCGAGGAAACCCCGGAAGGGTGGCGCGCCGCTATCGCGGGTCTCGCCCGGCTGGAAGCCGCGCGCGGATATACCCTCGCCGGCCCGCACCGCGACGACCTCCTCTGGACGCGCCACGGCCGTCCGCTGGCAGCCGAAGCGTCGGCGGGAGAGCTTCACCGGACCGTCGTTCTGGCGCGCCTGGCCCAGTGGCACGCGGTCGCGAAAGCAACCGGCCGTCGGCCCCTCTTCGCCGTGGACGAGTTCGACGCCGGCCTCTCGGCCCGCTGGGTCGATGCGTTTCTGCGGGAATTACCTCCCGCGGAAACCGTTCTCGTGACGACGGCCTCCGACCCTGAACGCTGGTTTCCTCTGGTCGATCACGTTCTGGAGGTTCGGTCGGGATCGATCACGGGCCGGCCGCTCTCGGTCGCCGTTTCGCGTCAGAGCAGGTCATGAGCACCGCATACACCACCGATTCGATCAAGCTCTTGAAGGGGCTGGAGGCCGTGCGCAAGCGGCCCGGGATGTACATCGGCGACACCGATGACCTCTCCGGCCTCCATCACATGGTCTTCGAGCTCGTCGACAACTCGATCGACGAGGCCCAGGTCGGACACGCCGACCATGTTTCCGTGACGATCCACGCGGACAACTCGGTCACCGTCGAGGACAACGGCCGCGGCATTCCCATCGGAATGCACAAGGAGCACAAGCGCGAAACGCTCGAGATCATCATGACCGACCTCCACTCGGGCGGGAAGTTCGACGACAACTCCTACAAGGTCTCCGGCGGTCTGCACGGGGTCGGCGTTTCCGTGGTCAATGCGCTCTCCAAGCGTCTCGAGGTCGAGGTGCGCCGGGACGGGAAGGTCTGGGTGCAGGCTTACGAGCGCGGCGTGCCACAGGCTCCCGTCAAGTCGATCGGAACGTCGAAGAAGACCGGCACAAAGGTGACGTTCTGGCCGGATCCGGAGATCTTCTCCGTGACCGTGTTCCACTTCGACAGCCTGTCGCAGCGGCTGCGCGAGCTCTCGTTCCTCAACCCCGGCGTCGCGATCTCGATCCGCGACGAGCGCACCGAGAAGAAGCACGACTTCGCCTACGAGGGCGGGATCCGCTCTTTCGTCGAGCATCTGAACAAGACGAAGACGCCGATCCACGACAAGGTCATCTTCTTCCAGGACGTCAGGGGCTCGACTGGAGACCCCAAGCGCGACGCGGACAAGGAACGGGTCGAGGTCGCGCTTCAATGGAACGACGGGTACTCCGAGACGTTGTTCACGTTCACGAACACGATCAACAACCGCGACGGCGGAACGCATCTGGAAGGCTTCAAGACGGCGCTGACGCGGGCGCTCCAGAAATATGCCGACTCCAACAACCTCACCAAGGCCCTGAAGGAGACGAGCCTTTCCGGGGACGACTGCCGCGAAGGGCTGACCGCCGTCGTCTCGGTCAAGATCAAAGACCCGAAGTTCTCCTCGCAGACCAAGGACAAGCTGGTGTCCTCCGAGGTCAAGACCTGGGTGCAGCAGGTGGTCTACGAAAAGCTCGGGTCCTATCTGGAAGAAAACCCGCGGGTCTCGAAAAGGATCGTCGAGAAGATCGTCGAGTCGGCGCGCGCCCGCGAGGCGGCCCGCAAGGCCCGGGAGCTCGTGCGGCGCAAGGGAGCGCTCGACTCGGGATCGCTGCCCGGCAAGCTCGCCGATTGCCAGGAAAGAAACCCGGCTTTTTCCGAGATCTTCATCGTGGAGGGCGACTCGGCCGGCGGTTCCGCCAAGCAAGGCCGCGATCGGCGCGCGCAGGCGATCCTGCCGCTTCGCGGCAAGATCTTGAACGTCGAGAAGGCGCGCCTCGACAAGATGCTCGGCTTCGCCGAGATCCGCGCGCTCATCACCGCTCTGGGCACCGGGATCGGCGAGGATTTCGATGTCGCCAAAGTCCGGTACCACAAGATCGTGATCATGACCGACGCGGACGTGGACGGCTCGCACATCCGGACGCTGCTTCTCACGTTCTTCTTCCGCCACATGGCCGCGTTGATCGAGAAGGGCTACCTCTACATCGCGCAGCCTCCGCTCTTCAAAGTGACCGAGGGGAAGAAGGAGACGTACCTGAAAGACGAGAAGGCGATGTCCAAGTTCCTACTCGCCCGCATCGGCGACGACCGGTCACTGTCCTCCGAGATGTCCGGAGCGAACGCTGCCGGCGCCAAGCTCGGATCGCTGCTCGAGAAGATGGAGGAGTACCGCGGCCACGTCGGCAAGCTGGGTCTTCGGGGTGTCCCCGAAGGGCTGATCCGGGCGTTGCTCGACCGGGGAATGCTGTCCAAGGCGGATTTCGCGGACAAGAAGAAGGTCGAGACCCTCGCCAAGGCGGCGCGCGCCTTCGACGTCGACAAGGCCGAAGTGGCGGCGGACGAGGAGCACTCCGCCTGGGCTCTGGAGCTCGTTCGAAAGGTCAACGGAGTGCCGCGCGAGGTCACGATCGACGCCGACTTCGTCGGCAGCTACGAGTTCAAGCGCATCCGCGAGACCGCCAAAGTCATCGGCGCCTTTCTGGATGGTCCCTATGTGCTCGCCCGAAACGGGAGCAAGGACTCCTACCCCACGCTCGGGGCCGTGGTCGACGCGATCTATGAGTCGGCCAAGAAGGGGCTCGTGGTCAACCGGTACAAAGGGCTCGGAGAGATGAACCCGGAGCAGCTCTGGGAGACGACGATGAATCCGGAGACGCGGCGGCTCCTGCAGGTCAAGGTCGAGGACGCAGTCGAGGCGGACGAGATCTTTTCGATCCTGATGGGCGACGCGGTCGAGCCGCGCCGCGATTTCATCGACAAGAACGCGCTGAACGTGAGGAACCTGGATATCTAGCTAACGGCTGTCAGCTCACAGCTCTCAGCCAAGATGTCGAGACCAGTTTGGCTGATAGCTGAAAGCTGTGAGCTGAAAGCTCGAAGAATATGACCACCAATCTTCTGACCCCCGAAGAGAAGCTCCCCGTCACGATCGAGGACGAGGTCCGGCGCTCCTATCTCGACTACGCGATGTCGGTCATCATCGGCCGAGCGCTCCCGGACGTCCGCGACGGCTTGAAGCCTGTGCATCGACGCTGCCTCTTCGGCATGTGGGAGCAGAGCAACCTTCACAACAAACCCTACAAGAAGTCGGCACGCATCGTCGGTGACGTTCTCGGCAAATACCATCCCCACGGCGAAGGCTCGGTCTACGACTCGATCGTTCGAATGGCCCAGGAATTCTCGATGCGCTACCCGCTCGTCGACGGCCAGGGCAACTTCGGTTCCGTCGACGGCGACAACGCCGCGGCGATGCGGTACACCGAGGTGCGACTGACGAGGCTCGCCGAAGAGCTGATCGGCGAGGACATCGAGAAGGAGACGGTGGACTGGGGCCCGAACTACGACGGCTCGCTCGTCGAGCCGTCGGTGCTTCCGGCCAAGTTCCCCAACCTGCTCGTCAACGGCTCGGCGGGAATCGCCGTCGGCATGGCGACCAACATTCCGCCGCACAACCTGACGGAAGTCATCGACGCGACGACCGAGCTGATTCGCCATCCCGACGCGACCGTCGCCACCCTGATGAAGAGGCTGCCGGGCCCGGACTTCCCCACCGCCGGCTTCATCCACGGCGCCGACGGAATCCGCGACGCTTACAAGACCGGCCGGGGTGCGGTTCAGGTCCGCGCGCGCGCGGTCGTCGAGAAGGCCGCGCGTGGCGACAAGGAAGCGATCGTCGTCACCGAGATCCCATATCAAGTCAACAAGGCCAAGCTGATCGAGCGAATCGCCGAGCTCGTCAACGACAAGAAGCTCGAGGGGATCGCGGATCTGCGCGACGAGTCGAGCCGCGAAGGCATGCGCATCGTCATCGAGTTGAAGCGCGGCGAGAACGCGCAGGTCATCCTGAACAAGCTCTACGCGCTGACGCCGATGCAGTCGTCGTTCGGAATGATTTTCCTGGCGATCGTCGACAACCAGCCGCGGGTGATGCCGCTGCCCGACCTGCTGCGCCATTTCATCGATCACCGCAAGGCGGTCGTCATTCGGCGCACGCGATTCGACCTGAAGAAGGCGCAGGAGCGCGCGCACCTGCTGCGCGGACTGGCCCTGGCTCTGGCGAACATCGATCAGGTCATCAAGATCATTCGCGCCTCCAAGGACCCCAAGGAGGCCAAGGACCGGCTGATTGCCGAGGTCTCGATGGCGCGCGGGCCGCTGGAAAAATTCATCGGCGCCTCGCTCTCGGACGCCGGGGAGAAGACCAAACCGACCGAGGTTCTTCGCCTGGACGAAGCCCAGGCCCAGGCGATCCTGGACATGCGCCTGCAGCGGCTCACCGGCCTCGAGCGCGAGAAGATCGTCGCGGAGTTCCGGGAAGTTCTGGCCCTGATCGCCAAGCTCCAGGAGATCCTCGCGTCGGAAAAGCTCGTTCTCGACATCATCGTCGACGAACTCCAGCAAATCAAAAAGCAATTCGGCGACGAGCGCCGCACGCAGATCGTGGCCGAGGCGACTGACATCGACATCGAGGACCTGATCGTCGAAGAGGACATGGTGATCACCGTGTCCCGCGGCGGCTACATCAAGCGCTCTCCCCTGTCGCTGTACCGCGCCCAGCGCCGCGGCGGCAAAGGCCGCATCGGGGCGACGACCAAGGAGGAGGATGTCGTCGAACACCTCTTCGTGGCGTCGACCCATGCCTATGTCCTCGCCTTCACCTCGAGCGGCCGGATGCACTGGATCAAGGTGTACGACCTGCCGCAGCTGGGTCCGGCCACGCGCGGCAAGGCGATCGTCAACCTTCTGAACCTCGGGCCGAGCGAGCGGATCGTGGCGATGGCGGCCACCAAAGACTTTCCCGAGGATCGCTACGTCGTGTTCGCCACGAAGAACGGCCTCGTGAAAAAGACGGCATTGTCCGCCTACTCCAATGTGTGTTCAGGCGGCATCATCGCGATCAACCTCGAGGAGAAAGACGAGCTCCTTTCGGTCCGCATCACCGATGGCGAACGACAGATCTTCATCGGGACCCGGCAGGGACAGGGCATTCGCTTTTCCGAGAAGGACGTCCGTCCCATGGGCCGCGATACGACGGGCGTCATCGGCGTCACCCTGAAGAAGAAGGAGAACGACGAGGTCGTCGAGATGGACGTCGTCGAGGAGAACGGTCACCTGTTGTCGGTCACCGAGAACGGCTACGGGAAGCGCTCGGAGGTCTCGGAGTACCGCTTCCAGGGCCGCGGCGGCTCCGGAGTCATCAACATCAAGGTGACCGAAAAGAACGGCCCGGTCGTCGGCATCAAGTCCGTGAGCGACGCCGACCAACTCCTCCTCATCACCCAGAGCGGGATGCTGATCCGCATCAAGGTCAAGGACATTCGCGAGACCGGCCGCGCGGCGCAGGGCGTTCGCTTGATCGACCTGGAGAGCGGGGACGCTGTCGTCGCGGTCGCGAAGCTGGCCGAGCCTGACGAGGCCGAGGAAGAGCCTCAAGCGACCCTTCCGGCGACGGCGGCTCCCGCTGCCGCCGCCTCCAAGCCGATGGGAAAGCCCGCGGCTCCGTTTCTCGAAGACGAAGACGAAGAAGACGAGGATTGAGAGATTGACGGGGCGCGCCCTGGAGCGCGCACTCCCGGACCGACGACCGACGTCCACCTTCCACTGACTGTCGGCGCATCGTCGCCGGGACGGAGAAGCGCAGCGTCGGGATAGAATCCCGGCCCCCATGCGCTTTTTTCTGGATAGCCCGAGCGTGGAAGATGCCAAGCGGGTCCGCGACTGGGCCCTTCTGGACGGAGTTTGGCTTTCCGCGGCGTCCGCCGAAGCCGCCGGCCTCGAATATCGGCGGGCGATCCGGGACGTCGCCGCAATCTGCGACGGGCCGATCTGTGTCGAGCCCGCGGCGGCAGATCCCAAAGGCATGTACAAGGAGGCGCGGGAGCTCGCCAAGCTCGGCAAAGACATCGTGATTCGGCTCCCGTTGGCGCCAGCGGGCATGCGAGTCGCCCGCCTGCTCTCCGAGGATCAGGTCGCCATTTGCGCCGCGGGCTGCCACTCTGCCGCGCAGGCCTTGATTGCGGCGAAA
Organism: Thermoanaerobaculia bacterium; assembly: GCA_036518075.1. Lineage (GTDB taxonomy): Bacteria > Acidobacteriota > Thermoanaerobaculia > UBA5066 > Gp7-AA6 > DATDNV01. The sequence continues at coordinate 1,748 of DATDNV010000650.1, read as the reverse complement.
GCCAATGTGAGCTACGTCGCTCCCGCGGTCGGCTCGCTCGACGAAGTCGGTTCGATCGGAATGGATCTGGTCGAACAGGTCATTCGGATTTACGACAATTACGGTTTTCAGACGCAGATCCTGGTCGCAGAGCTGAAGAACCCGGTTCACGTGCTGGACGCGGCGCTGATGGGCGCCGATGCCGCTGCGGTGCCTCCCGCGGTGTTTGACCAGCTCTTTCACCATCCACTGACGAGCCAGATGATCTCGGGGAGGGGGGAGTGAGGGTCTCGGCCGATCGGATCGTCTACCTCTCCCGGGTCATTACGCGGCGGCTCAAGGAGAACATGAACCTCGTGCAGAGAGCGGATGACGAGACGGTTCGCCGCGCGGTCGTGAGAGTGCTGACCGACAGCTTCAAGGAGCTCGATGAAATCGAGCAGAAGGTTCAGGCGTCTCTGGCGAAGAGAAAGTCGGTACCCGTCAGGGACCAGGAGTTTCTGTACACTCGAAGCCTCGAGGAAGAGCTTCGAAAGCACGGAGCTTGACAGAATCTACTGTAGATTTATATATAAGTACCTAAAAATAAACAGTTTGTACATACAAAATAGCCGTTTCTCCAGGTAGAAGATCGGTAGAGATTCTTCAGGTAGAGATGTAGAGAAAAGACAGGTCTGGACACGCGAAAAAGTGTTTCGATACAATTGGCTCGCCAATGGGCCAATTGGACTGGACATCGATCAGCCTCGACCGGGCGTCCAGAGAGGCGCTTGGTGATCAGCTCGCAGCAGCCATCGAAGCTCGCATAGAGACGGGGCTCGTGACCGAGGGTGAGCGGCTTCCGACGACACGCGAGCTAGCGGGTCTCATGCAGGTCAACAGGGGCACCGTGCAGGCCGCCTATCGCCGGTTGGCCGAGCGCGGAATCATCGAGGCGAGGGTGGGAAGCGGAACGATCGTCCGTGCTCGGACCCGTGCGGGCGCCACGACTCCCCCGTTTTCGGTGGACCGGCTTCTTTCCGATCGCGCTCAGAAGATCAGCGGCGAGCAGACACGCCCTCTCGCCTCCCCCGTTCTGGCTGACTTTTCTCGGTTGACTCCGGACGAGCGGTTCTTTCCCTTAAAGGAGTTCATCGCGACGCTGACTGCCGCGTGGAGCCGCGAGCCGGGGCTCTGGCAGTACGCTCCCCCGCTCGGCTTCGAGCCGCTCCGCGAGGAGATTTCGCGGCGCCTCGCCAGCCACGGAGTCCATCGTGCTCCCGACGAGATCCTGGTCACGAGCGGAGCCCAACAGGGTCTCGACCTGATCTTTCGAACCTTTACGGATCCGGGCGACCGGGTCGCGCTCGAGTCGCCGACCTATTCCGGGGCGCTGGCCCTCGCCCGATTCGCGGACGTCGAGACGATCGAGCTGCCGATGGGACCGGAGGGTCCCGATGTCTCGTCTCTGATCGGGCGGCGTCGCGTCAAGCTCGCCTATCTCATGCCCGAGCGTCAGAACCCGACGGGGGTGACCACGATTCGACAGCGCCGGGAGGATCTCGTCGCCGCGGCGACCGCTGCAGGCGCTTTGCTGATCGAGGACGGGTACGAGGAACCGGAGTCGGGCCTTCCGCCGCTCGCCGCTTTGGCGCCGGAGCGGACGGTCTGGCTGGGGACTCTGTCCAAAGACCTGGTTCCCGGATTCCGGATCGGTTGGTTGGCCGCTCCGGCGCCGATCATCGATCGGCTGGCCCGCGTCAAGAAGACGGCCGATTTTCAGACGCCGC
>DATDNV010000649.1:0-3511 GCA_036518075.1 Thermoanaerobaculia bacterium | reverse complement strand
GATCGCCTGCTGTTCCCCGGCGCCGTTCATGTTGACCACATGGGACGGATGGCGCCGATGACGGCGGTGAACTTCGCCGCCGTGGCCCTCGCGCTCTTGTTTCTCGATCGGCCCCGGGGCCGACGCGCCCGGGACGTCGTTGTTCTCCTCGTCGCGCTCGACTCTCTGCTCGTCCTGTTCGCCTACGTCTACCGGGTCTCGGAGGTCTCTCTGCCCGGCGGCTTCGGGAGCGTTGCGTTGAACACGTCCGTGGCGTTTCTGGCAGTCTGCACGGGCGCCCTCGCATTGCGGCCCGAGCAGGGACTGGCGGCGCGGCTCATTTCGGATTCTTTTTCCGGCGCGATCACACGCCGACTCCTGCCGGCCGTCCTTCTGGTTCCGCTCGTGCTCGGCTGGCTGCGCGTCGTGGGTGAAGACAGAGATCTGTTCGACGAGGGCCTCGGCACGGCTCTCTTTGCAGTGGCCATCGTCGTGCTCTTTGGCGGGATCGTTTTCTGGAGCGCGGAGCGGCTCTCAGAGGCGGAGGCAAAGCGCGCTCGCGCCGAAGAGACGGTCGCGCGGGAGAAGGCGATCCTCGAGTCGATCTTGAACAGCATGGGAGAGGCGGTGATCGTCGCCGACGCGGAGGGCCGATTCGTCCTCTTCAACCCTCGGGCCGAAGAGATCATGGGGCTCGGGGCCGTCGACGCGCCTGCCGCGGACTGGTCGGAGCGATATGGACTCTTCCTGCCCGACGGAAGCGCCCGTTACCCTCCGGAAGATCTTCCGCTGGCGCGCGCCATTCGTGGAGAAGAGGTCAAGGGCACGGAAATTCTCGTGCGCGCGCCTTCACGCCCCGACTGCATTCACATGAGCGTCGGAAGGCCGCTGCGAGACGCCGACGGAACGATCCGCGGAGGGGTGCTCGTGTTTCACGACATCACCGCGGAAAAGAAAGCCGCGGCGGACCGCGAGGAATTGATCGGCCAGCTCACCCGGGCGCTCTCCGAAGTCAAGACTCTCTCGGGAATGCTGCCGATCTGTTCCTCCTGCAAGAAAATCCGCGACGACAAAGGCTATTGGAATCAGATCGAGTCCTACCTGCACGACCACGCCGACGCGAAGTTCTCTCACGGACTCTGCCCCGACTGCCTGCGCAGCCTCTATCCCGAGTTCATCGACACCGCCGGGGCGAAACCTCTCGCCTGAACCGGCGGATCGGTCGGCCAGAGCCCTAAGTGATTGAAGAAACGTGTCTTACAATTTTGTTTTTAATAGCGGATTGATATTGTAATATAGCAATCTGCTATGAGGCTCGGGGAGAAGCTGCGGTACCTCCGGTTGGTCGAGGGGACCCTTCGCGGGATGGAGCGCGAGATGAGTCAGGCCGAGGTCTCTCGCGCGATCACGAAGGAGCTCGGACGCTCGATCAGTCAGGCGTATCTCTCCCAGATCGAGAGCGGCCGGCGGCCGCATCTGACGAACACGACACGGATGCTGCTCGCTCGGTTCTTCAAGGTGCACCCCGGCTATCTCGTCGATGATCCCGAGGGCTTCCATACCGAGCTGACCTCGGACGTGCGCGGACTGGAAGACAAGCTCGACCTCTGGCTGATCGACGGAGCGGAGCGCTTCCGTGGTGATACCGAAGTGAGCCTGGCGCTGCTCGAGGTGGCGAAACATCCCGATTCCCGGCAATGCCTGATTCTGCTCGGGGAGATCCTGGAAACGCCCGACCTGGCGGGCAAGCTCCTGGCGGTCCTGCGCCCGGAAAAGCACGCGGCTGCCGCACGGAACGGGCGGAAGGGGGCGAAACGGCCATGACGTGGCAAAGCTTTTACCTTCTCTGTTTCGTCGTTGGATTTCTGCTGTCGCTGCTCGGCTTTCTGAGCGGGACGATCCATCTGCATTTCTTCCATCACGTGCATCTTCCGAAGTTTTTTTCTCACGGCGCGCCCGCCGCGCACGGGGCGGGCACCCACGGAGCCGGCGATTCGGGAATTTCGCCCTACAACCTGGCGACCTTCATGGCTTTTCTCGCGTGGTTCGGGGGAGTCGGATATCTATTGACGGGCCGCGGGCACTGGGGGCACCTGATCGTGCTTGCCGTGTCGACCGTTTCGGGATTCGTCGGCGCCGCCATCGTCTTCGGTTTCCTGACCAGGGTTCTCTTGCGACACGAGCAGAGCCTTTCGACGGCCGATTTCGAGATGGTCGGCGTTCTCGGCCGAATCACGGTGCCGATTCGCGCCGGTGGAGGGACCGGCGAGATCGTCTACTCCCAGGCCGGCACCCGACGCAGCACCGGGGCGCGAAGCGAGAGCGGACAGCAGATCGTCCGCGGTTCAGAAGTCGTCGTCACCCGTTATGAGGGCGGGATCGCATACGTGCGGCCGTGGGAGGAGTTGGCTCGCAGCGACCGGCAGTCTTTGGATCCGGACCAGGCCTAGGGGACATCGAAAAGGGAGGACCGCATGAAGAAGACCATCGGCATCACCTCAGCCCTGGCATTGGGAGCGGCGATCGCGGCGCTCGTCTGGGCTTCGGACACGGCCGCGGAGAAGGCCGCGAAGGAGTCTGCCCAGAAATGGCTCGCGCTCGTCGATCAGGAGAAGTACGGGCAGAGCTGGGCGGAAGCGGCGCAGCTCTTCAAACAAGCGGTCTCGCAGTCTCAGTGGGAGAGCGCGGTCAAGGCCGCGCGCGGTCCGCTGGGGAGACTCCGTTCGCGCGATCTCCAGAGTGCGAGCTACCGGCGCAGCCTGCCGGGCGCTCCGGACGGCGAGTACGTCGTCATCCAGTACGCGTCGTCTTTCGAGAACAAGAAGTCGGCGACGGAGACCATCACTCCGATGAAAGACAAGGACGGAGTCTGGAGAGTGTCGGGCTACTTCATCAAGTGATCACGGGCGAGCCGCTCGAAGAGCAGCTCGAAAAGGAGGCGCTATGTTCGGCATCGAACCGGGTACCTGGGTGATCGTGGGACTCATGGTCCTCGCGGTCCTCATGATTCTCATCATGCTGGCCAAGATGTTTCGCAAGGCCGGTCCCAATGAGGCTCTGATTGTTTACGGCTTTCGCGGCACACGCATCGTCAAAGGCCACGGCACGATCATCTTCCCCATGGTCGAGAGCTGCCGCGAGCTTCCGCTGGAGCTCATGTCGTTCGACGTCGCTCCACAGCAGGATCTCTATACCAAGCAGGGTGTCGCCGTGACGGTCGAGGCAGTCGCTCAGATCAAGGTCAAGTCGGATCGGGAATCGATCGAAACGGCCGCGGAGCAGCTCCTGACCAAGACGCCGCCGCAGCGGGAGGGACTGATCCGTCTCGTCATGGAAGGACATCTGCGCGGCATCATCGGCCAGCTCACGGTCGAGGAGATCGTCAAGCAGCCCGAGATGGTCGCGGACCGGATGCGGTCGACCTGCGCGGACGACATGAACAAGATGGGCCTCGAAGTCGTCTCTTTCACGATCAAGGAAGTCCGGGACAAGAACGAGTACATCGTCAACATGGGACGTCCCGACATCGCAC
>DATDNV010000648.1:0-4958 GCA_036518075.1 Thermoanaerobaculia bacterium | reverse complement strand
CGTCGTCGCCAGACGGAAGACCTGACGTCCTTCGACGATCGGAATCGTCCGATTGTCGCGGAACATCTCGGGGGTGAAGTAGGGGAAAGAAGCGGATCCTCCGCCGGGAACGTGAAGCTTGTCCCAATGGTTGCCGTCGGTCCGCATCTCGAATCCCAGAAAGCCGCGGCCGTCGTCCCCGGCGTGTGCTTCGAGCACGAAGGCGCCTCCGCCGTCGCCGAAGATGACCGCGCGATCCCGGTGCGCCGTGCCCCAGGCGCGGGCTTCCGGGGAGACCGGACCGTCCGACTCACCGAACAGCACGGCCCACACCTCTTCGGTCCACGGGTAGAACGACGCGTGGCACTCGGCGCCGACGAGGAGAATCCGGCGATACGTTCCGGACCGGATGAACGCGTCGGCGACCTGCAGTCCCGAGAGAAAACCGGCGCATTGCATGCGTATGTCGAGCGCATGGGTGGTCGAAAGCCCCAGGCGCCTGGCGAGCAATCCTCCGTTTCCCGGGAAGTAGTGGTCGGGGGTCATCGTCGCAAAGAGGATCAGATCGATCTCGTTCGCCGTGACTCCGGCGTCCTCGAGTGCGCGTCTGGCCGCTTCGAATCCGAGCTCGGATGACGGGGTTCCGCGGCGGGCGTATCGCCGTTCGCGGATCCCCGTCCGCTGCTGGATCCAATCGTCCGACGTGTCCATGAGGCGGGACATGCGGTCGTTGGTGACGACGCCCTCGGGCACGAACATCCCCGAGCCGCGGATCACCATCCGGGGAGAGTTCACGGGAACGGGATTATAGATGCCGGTCTCCGGCGGGCGTCGAAAGCTCTCGTTCAGAAAGTTTTGGCCGCCTGCTCGCGAAGCGAGCGCCGCGGCCTGTCGTTTATGGGACCGCGGTTAGAGGCAGGATCTCCAGGTCGCCGCTGATGTCGACTTCGGCGGTCTCGGCGAAGACCTGCATTCCCGAGGCCGTCTCGATGCGAATGCGACCGGCGGTCTGATTGAGCACCCCGAACTGCGCGAACACCGAATCGACGCGCGCCGACTGGTGAGACGGAATGTTAACCGACAGCTGACCGACCTGTGCTCCCGACCCGTCGAATCCGATCACCTTGACGGTTCCGGCGACCCCGTGGTTGTAGAGGAGCAGATGCGTGCGCCGGGTGGCAGTTTGAGGCGCACCGAAAGCGATGGCCGAGCCGGCGTCCGGAATGAATCTTCGGATATCGAACGCCGGCGCGAAGGTTCCGTGGTCTCCCTGGTCGGTTCGCGCCGCGATCCTCGCGGTGGCCGCGACCGGAAGATCGGAGACGACGCCGAGCGCTCCCTGGCCGGCGGTCAACGAGAAGAGGGTCGGAAGAACGTCGGTGATCGCGGCGCTCCCGTTGGGCGGCAGCGTCACCGTCGCGAGCTCGGTCGACGGAGAACCGAGAGGAAGAAACGTCACCGTCACATGCGCCGGATTGGTTTGATCGGGATTGGAGAGAAACAGGTCCGAAACGAAATTCACGGCTCCGACCCCCAGGAGTGTTCCGATGTTGGGAAACACCGCTTCCGTCGCCGCGGCGACGGGAAGAGACGTCGCGACGTCGTTGCTGACCGAGTCCAGAATGTTCACGTAGGGTTCGACCGAGCCGCTGTTGACGGCCACCCGAACGACGTCGCCCGGCTCGGCAGTCACACCGAACGCGGATGCCGCTGGATTGAATTCCTGCGCCACGTTGGCGTCGAGCTGGACGGGAATCGTTCCGCGGACCGTCCCATCGGGTGCGACGAGGCTGGCGGTCGCATTGCAGCCCTTCGGACTGAAGAAGCCAAGCACCGCGGTCTCGGCCGATCCGCGCGCTCCGAGGAAGAGCGTCCGCGACGCACCCGATGAGAGCGCTGCCGAGGCCGGGACCGCGGGAATCTCGAAGCCGAAAGTCGCTCCGCTGCCGAGCGGACGAGTCGTTCGAACGGTCGCCTGGAGGTCCGCAGCGTTCCCGACGGTCACTTGAAGCCGCACGGGTCCCACCTGCAGGACGTTGCCGCCGCTCGAGGTCTGGAAAACGTCGCCCATGAAGACCGTCTTTCCCGGCGCGACCGTAAACGGCACCTGCGGGATGAACGCCGCGGGGGAGAAGAGATACAGCGCATTTCCGGAAATGGTCGCGGTGCCCGTGTTCGTCAATGTGAGGTCTACGGTCACGCGCGGACCGGGAGGGATTCCGGTCTGGGCCGCGACCGGCACGGTCAGGTCCGAGTCGTTCCCGTTGGTCACGAGCGACAGATGCGCCAGGTTGCCGTCGGTGCCGACCCAGACTCCTCCACCCGCCGCCGTCAAGCCGAATGCGTTGATGGAGGGGAACTGATTCCGAACGAGTCCCGCTCCGCCGGTCGTCACCGTCAGGTTGGTCGCCGAGATCGGCGCCTGGGTGGTGGTAAAGGTCGTGGGTGTGATCGTCGAGTCGCGGGTCTTCGTCGCCAGCTGGTTGACCAGGCCCACGACGATGTTCTGGTGAGAGGTGAGCTGAACGCCGGTGCCGATGGCGAATTTGGGATCGAGAACGACGATCGTTCCGTTGACCGAGGCGGTCTCCGCGACGTAGACGCGCCCGTTGAATATGTCGAAGTGAATGGGGTTGATGAAACCGCTATAGCTCGCGAGCTCTCCCGTCTGTGGGAAGAAACGGTCCATTGCGCCGCCGGCGAATTGGGAGATCCAGAGCGTCCCCTCCGAATCGAATCGAATCTGGGATGGCTTGAGCTGGCCGAAGTTCGGATCGAAGAACGTCCAGGCCGTCTCTTTGTTGTCGCCGGGAAAGTACTGCACGATTCGGTTGTTTCCGAAATCGGTCATCCAGAGGGCTCCGTCCGGCCCGAAAGCGACGTCCGAGTAGGCGAACGTCTCCGTCGAGCGGTAGTCGATGACCTGAAGCGTGTTCAGGTCGAGCGATTGGAGCCGGCCGTTGGTCTGAGGAAGCCAGACCTTTCCATCCGGCGCCCGGTAGAAGCCGGCGGGTCGGGAGCCCGGCACGACCCACTCGTGCAGCGCTCCGGTGGTCGTATCGAGGCGGCCGAGAGCGGAGTAGCCCGCGTCGATCAGACTCTCTCCGTTCTCGATGAACCAGATGGTGGTTCCGTCGACCTGCAAGTCGACCGGGTTGGCGCCGATGTCGCTGTCGCCACGGATCTGCCACTGCTTGAAGGTCACGCCGTCGGTTTGAAGCTGGACGATGCGGTCGTTGGAGGGGATGAGAAACCAAATGGTGCCGTCGTTCTGCGGGACGATTCGCACTCCGGTGACCGCGTGCGCGTTCTCCGTTGCCAGGAGCACGCCGGTTGGAACCGGCGTCGCCGCCGTTGGAGCCGGTGTCGGCGTCGGGGTCGGACTCGGCGTTTGGCCAAGCAGGGCGCTCCCTCGGAGGAGCCCGAGGAATACGATGAGATTATGAAAAATGAGGCGGCCGGTCCGCGACATCGACCGAATGCTAACGCATCGCGCCGCGCGGGCATTCCCGAAGACTCGGCGGCGTTATCCTGAGAGGACAATGAGCGAAAAGTCTCCGGTCGCGCCGATTCTCGCCCGCCGCACCTTGCCGGCGGCGGCGGAGCTCATTGAGAAGCTGCCGGACGGCCGCCTGCGCTGTTATTCCTGCGGGCATCGCTGCCCGATTCCGGAAGGTCGCGAAGGGGTGTGTCGCGTCCGGTACAACGAGGGGGGCGTCCTGCGCGTTCCCTGGGGATACGTCGGCGCGCTCCAGTGTGATCCGATCGAAAAGAAACCTTTCTTCCACGCGCTGCCGGGCTCGGATGCGCTCTCTTTCGGCATGCTCGGCTGCGATTTGCACTGCGCGTACTGCCAGAACTGGTTCACCTCGCAATCGATCCGGGATCCCGAGGCGGTCGGAGCACCGCGCGACATCCAGCCCGCGGAACTCGCCGACCTCGCCGAAGAATCGGGCGCTCCGACCGTCGTGTCGACCTATAACGAGCCGCTGATCACCTCCGAATGGGCAGTCGAAGTCTTTCGCGAAGCCAAGGGCCGCGGCCTCCACACCGCCTATGTCTCCAACGGGAACGGCACGCCGCAGGTCTTGGACTACATCCGGCCCTGGGTCGATTTCTACAAGGTCGATCTGAAATCGATGGACGATAAGCACTACCGGCAGCTCGGGGGTGTGCTCGATAACGTCCTGCAGACGATCCGGGGTATTCACGAACGCGGCATCTGGCTCGAGGTCCTCACTCTGGTGATTCCGGGATTCAACGACTCCGAGGACGAGCTGCGCCGCGCGGCGGCGTTCGTCGCGTCGGTCTCGCGAGACATTCCCTGGCACGTCACCGCGTTTCATCCGGACTACAAGATGACCGATCGGGGCGCGACTCCCGCCGCGAAGCTCCTCCGCGCGGCAGAGATCGGGACGGAGGAGGGCCTTCGATACGTGTACGCGGGCAACCTCCCCGGCCGCGTCGGAAATTGGGAGAACACGCGCTGCCCCTCGTGCGCGGCGACCGTGATCGAGCGCTGGGGCTTCGAAGTGATCTCCAACCGGCTGATTGACGGCGGCTGTCCCGATTGCGGAACCCCCATCCCCGGCCGGTGGGATCCGAAGCTCGAAGGGACGACGCGGACTCACGGAATCCCTCTCGCGGTGGTCTAGGCGACGGCGATCCGAGAGGCCCCGGGACTCGGCGCCCTGTTCCGAGTGATTCGGGCCTTCGGGGTCCTGCCGCCGGACATCTCGCGCGAACGGGCCGCGGCGGTCGCTCCGCGACCAGGCGGCCGGAAATTTTCTAAAACGAGAGCTGACCGGGCCTCGAGCGCGATTCGATTAGAAAAGCTAATTGGCCCGCGCAGCGGGCCGGTTCAGATGTCCCTACCGCACGCGCGCGAGATCTCTGTCCGGCGTCACCCCTACGGCCCTCTTGGCTTGGCCCACTCCTGAGCCTCGCGACCGGCGACGGGACCGCCTCCCGGAGGAGCC
>DATDNV010000647.1:0-8979 GCA_036518075.1 Thermoanaerobaculia bacterium | reverse complement strand
CCTCCGGCGATGCCGGCGGAGGTGATCTCTTTGAAATTCTCGGTGTGCGGCCCGGTCACGACCGGGACTCCCTCGGCCCAGGCCTCGATCGGGTTGTGCCCTCCGGCCGGGATCAGGCTTCCCCCGATGAAAGCCAGACTCGCCCCCCGATACGCGGAAGCCAGCTCGCCGATCGTGTCGAGGAGGTAGACGTCGGGAGAATCGGGAACGGCAGAGGAGTTCGAGCGGCGGAGGAGGCGCAGACCGCGGGACTCGATCAGGCGCGCCACCTCGTCGAAACGCTCGGGTCGCCGGGGGGCAACGACGAGAAGCGACTGCCCGCGGGAACCGATCCAGGCGTCGATCACCGGCCGCTCTTCTCCCTCTCCAGTCGACGCCGCCACGACAATCGGCCGGCCGGCCGCCGCGGCGTGCAAGCGGGCAGCGTCGGCGAAGGCCGGCGCCTCCGGACGGTCGTACTTGATGTTGCCCGTGACGCGCACGCGGTCGCCGGGCGCGCCGAGTGAACGAATTCGCTCCGCGTCCTCGGCCGATTGCATCGCGAACAGCGATACGTTCGCTAGAACGCGCCGAAAGAAGGACCGGGCGAGCCGATAGCGCGCGTACGAGCGGTTGGACACCCTGCCGTTGACGAGCGCGACGGGGATGCCTCGCGCGTACGCCCGATCGAGAAAGAGAGGCCAGATCTCGGTCTCGGTGAGCAACACCAGCCCCGGCCGGACTCGAGAAAGCGACCTCTCGACCGGGCCGGGAAGATCGACGGGGAACGCAAATACCGCCGCGCGGGAACCGGCCGATTCCTCCGCGAGCTGCCGCCCGGCAGCGGTGGTCGCGGAGAGGCCGAGACGCAGCTCCGGATCGATCCGCGCAATCTCCTCGATCAGGCTGCGGGCGACTCCGACCTCGCCGACGGAAACCGAGTGAATCCAGACGCCGCCTCGGAGATCCGGATAAGGATCCCGCCCCAAACGACCGCGCAGATCGCCGAGCCGCCGCTTTCCCGCGATCGAGCGGCCCAATGCGTAAGGAAAATAAGCGAGCAGGCCGAGAACCGAGAGGATGCGATAGAAGAGCAACGTCGCGAGATTATCGGAGCTTGGGACGCCGGTCGACGATCGGTGAGTTCAAACGATCCGAAATCCGTATGCGTTGGGCCCGCTGCATCACTTTCAGCTTTTCAGTTTCGACGTTCGGCCTTACAATTCAATAGTTTATGTGGCGTAAGAAGCCTCCAACGGACGGCCCGCCTCCTCCGTATACCCACTCGATGGAGCTCGTCTACAGCGAAGTCTCGCACCGCAGGGAAGCGGTCGAGCTGTCCGACCTCGAGCTTGCGCGGGAAGCGCGGGCCGGCGACCTGGTTGCCTTCGAAACGCTGGTGACGCGCAAGACGCCGGCGGTCATGTCGGTCGCTCGCCGGATCGTGGGCGACCGCGAGGACGCGCGCGACGTCGCGCAGATGGTCTTTCTGCGGGTCTGGGAGCAGCTGGCGCGCTACGACGAGAAGTACTCCTTCAACACCTGGCTCTACCGGATCGCCACGAATCTGGCGATCGATTTCCTGCGAAGCACCAAGAGCCGCGAGAAAGCGCATGGCGCGACGCTCCACCTGGTTCGAGCGCGGGAAGAGGCGACCGGCGCGGAGACGGTTCGAGCCGCGGAGGAGGAAAAACTGACGCGGCTTTTCGAGCGTGCGAGTCGCCGGCTGACGGGCAAACAAAAAGCGGCCTTCGTTCTCCGCGAAATGGAGGACCGCGACACCAAGGAGATCGCCGAGATCCTGCGCTGCGGCGAGTCGACCGTCCGGAATCACCTGTTCAACGCGAGGCGTCTGCTTCGGCGGGAGATCGAGCGGATCGATCCGGGCTTCTTTCGCCGTCCGAAGGAAAAGCTGTGACCTTCTCGTGCGCGGAGACGCGCGCCCGCTGGGAGGACTACGCGGCAGAGGCGCTCCAGGCCAGCGAGCGGCAGGCGATCCGCGAGCATCTCGCGGAGTGCGGTCCTTGCCGGAACGATGCCGCTTCGGCGGATCCCGTTCTGCTTTTCTCGCAGGTGGCCCCCGACCGGGTGTCGGACGAGGACGTCGAGCAGGTTCTGGCGGGAGTTCGAGCGGGCATCGCTTTCAAACAGACGGAACGGCGCTTCGCGCAACGTCCGGCGAGAGGCTGGGCGTCGGTCGCGGTGATCGCCGCTCTTTTGCTGCTGTTGTCGGGCCAGCGGACGAGCCGCGCTCCGGTGAACCCGAGTGCGGGCTCCGCCACCGCAACGGTATCGTCGAGCGCGGAGATCGAAGTTCCGGCTGTGCCGGCGGCGTCCCCGGTCCCCGAGGCCAATCCGAACACGAGCTCTTCCGGAAACGCGACCGTCTACGACTGGAGCTCTGATCGCAGCCAGCCCCGGGTCGTCTGGATCGTCGACCGTTCGCTCGATATTTGAGATTGAAGACTGGCGATCGCCGATTGAAGAGTTGAAGGAATGAGGGTGGGTGGCCCTCCCGTCCCTTCGCTCCTCCGTCGTCGATCATCGGTCTCCAGTCGCTGGGGTAATTCGTCAAGTGAGAAAAGGAATTCTGTTCGCGGCCGTTGCGGCTTTTTTGGTTCTGGCGCTGGCGCCGGTCGCCGCGGCCTCCGACCCGGTCGAGACCGCGCCGGGGGCGGTCGTTCGAGTCTTCGTACTGAAGCACAAGAGGGTGGAGGAAGCGGCGCTGCTCATCCGGCCGCATCTCTCCGAGTCGGCGAGCATCACACTCGCCCCGCGGTTGAACGCGATTACGGTCACCGATCGGGAAGAGAACGTCCGGGTCGTCGGGAAAGTCCTCGCCGACTTCGACGTGCCGCCGCGAGGCTTTACGTTCGCCGTCAAGCTCGTGCGAGCCCGCGCGGACGTGCCCGCCGGTTCGATCGCTCAGGAAATCGGAGGGCTCGGGGCGAAGCTCAAGACGATGTTTCAATTCAATGACTACACGCTGCTCGATTCCGCCGTCTTCCAGGGAACCGAAGGAAAGCCGGTCGCCTACCGGCTCGGCGAGGAATACATCCTGACGTTCACGGTCGGGGCAGCCGGGTTGGGAGACGAGCTGCTGCTCTCCCCGTTCCAGCTCTCGCGGCTTCGGAAAAACGACCAGGGGCGCTCGCTTCCGGTCGCTCTGTACCGCGCCGCGATTCCCGTGCTCCTGAATCAAACGCTCGTCGTCGGCGCCTCGAAAGAGGAGGGCTCCAAGAACGCGCTCATCCTGATCCTGCTGGCGCAGGAAACGGCGAGGCCGGGAGTGCCCGGCGGCAAGACCGTGGAGAAACGGTAGACGGATGACGACGTATCGCGGGGCGTTCATGAGCGGGGGGCAGACGGCGCCCCTCGGACCCCCCGAATCCGCGGGACGGCCGGAGTCTCTCCGGGGGAGTGCGGGCTAGTGGCGCAGTTCTCCGTCAAAGCGGGCTGGCCCGATGGATCGGTGGCCGACGAGCAGGTTCTAGCCCCGGATGCGGGCGCGGCGCGGTCCGAGGTCGAGCGGCGGGGCGGCCATGTCTTCGACGTCCGCCGCCGCGGCTTCTCGCTGAGGGCCGCCGGCGCGAAGCGGCCGCGCATCAAGATGGCGGACTTCCTCGTCTTCAACCAGGAGATGATCGCCCTGCTCAAGGCGGGACTGCCGGTCGTCCATTCCTTCGAGATCCTCCTCGAGCGCCAGGAGAGCCCGGGTCTGCGCAGGGTGCTGGCCGACATCAAGGAGCGCGTGAACGCCGGCGCGTCCCTCTCCGACGCGTTTGCCGAGCAGGGAGACATCTTTCCGCGTCTCTACTGGACGTCGCTGAAGGCGGGAGAAAAGTCGGGGGAGATCGAAGCGGTCCTGCGCCGGTACCTCAAGTACCAGAAGACGGTCATTGGGATCTCGCGCAAGGTGGTCTCGACCCTCGTCTATCCAGCGATCCTGATCCTTCTCTCGACGGGTCTCATCACCATTCTGATGACGTTCGTGATCCCGCGGTTTGCCACGCTGTTCGAGGACTTCAACGCGCAGCTGCCGCTACTCACCGTCGTCGTCGTCAAGATCGCGACGTTTCTCCGGCACAACTTCATCTGGCTTCTGGCTGGTCTGATCGTCGCGGGATTCTTGATGAGCCGCTGGCTTGGCTCGACGAAGGGAGAACGCTGGGGAGACGCGGTCCTTCTCAAGATCCCGGTCATCGGGGGAATTCTGCGGCGGTTCGCGATCACCCAGTTCACACGAAGCCTCTCGACGCTCCTCGGCGGAGGCACCCCGCTCGTCCCGGCTCTCGAGAACGCGGCGGACGCGATCGGCAACAGCTTCGTCTCGGATCAGGTGCGCCGGATCATTCCCCGCGTGCGGGAGGGGGGAGAGCTCTGGCGCGCGCTCGAGTCGACCAGCATTTTCACGAACCTGACGATCGAGATGATCAAGGTCGGCGAGACCTCCGGCGCGCTGGAGGAGATGTTGGTATCCGTCTCCGACTTTTACGACGAGGAGATCGACGTGCGGCTGGCCCGAGTCATCTCCTTCGTCGAGCCGATCATCCTGATCGTGATGGGCGGAGTCATCGTCACGATCCTGCTCTCCGTCTACCTCCCGATCTTCCGGGTCATGTCTCAGATCAAGGGGTGATATGGCATCGAATCGTTTGATGAACGGCTCGGGTCTAGTAGCGACGGTCGAAGGCGAGACCCAGGCGGAGGCGCTGGCCGAGCGGCTCGGACTGCCGTTCGTGGACCTGGCGTCGTTTCGCGTCGACCCGGAGCTCTTCCGCTCGATCCCGGTCGAGTGGATGCTTCGCTACTCCTTCATCCCTGAATCGCGCAGCGAGAAGGCGCTCGTCGTCATCTGCGCCGACCCGACGGATGTCGTGAAGCTCGACGAGCTCGAGCTGCTCGTAGGCCTGCCGCTGAAGCTGAAGGTCGGGAGCCGCGGTGCGATCAACGACATTCTCCAGAAGAGCGAGTCCTCGCAGCGCGTCCTGGACGAGGCGACCGAAGAGTTTCGGATGCAGCTCGTCTCCGAGGACGAGGAGGGCGAAGAGACCCTCACGATCGATCGGATCACCCAGGACGCGTCCCCCATCATCAAGCTGGTCGACTCGATCGTCTTCAACGCCATCCAGCGCCGCGCCTCCGACGTGCACATCGAGACGCAAGAGAACGTCGTCGTCATCAAGTACCGCATCGACGGCGTCCTCTACCAGGCGATGGATCCCATCGACAAGCGCCACCACGGCACGATCATCTCGCGCATCAAAGTCATGTCGGAGCTGGACATCGCCGAGAGACGCGTGCCGCAGGACGGACGTTTCAAACTCCGCGTGCGCGGACGCACGATCGACTTTCGCGTCTCGATCATGCCCACGGTGCACGGCGAAGACGCGGTCATCCGCATCCTGGACAAGGAATCGGCCAACGCCGAGTTCAAGAGCCTGAACCTGGAAGTGCTCGGATTCGACCTCGAGACCAAGAAGAAGCTGCGGAAATTCATTCGAGAGCCGTACGGGATGGTCCTCGTCACCGGGCCTACCGGTTCGGGCAAGACGACGACCTTGTATGCCTGCCTTTCGGAGATCCAGTCGGTCGAAGACAAGATCGTGACGATCGAAGATCCGGTCGAGTATCAGCTGCGCGGCATTACCCAGATTCCGGTCAACGAAAAGAAGGGACTCACCTTCGCCCGCGGGCTTCGTTCGATCCTTCGCCACGATCCCGACAAGATCATGGTCGGTGAGATTCGCGACGAGGAGACGGCCCAGATCGCGGTCCAGTCGGCTCTGACCGGCCACCTGGTGTTTACGACCGTGCACGCGAACAACGTGGTCGACGTGCTGGGCCGCTTCCTCAACATGAAAGTCGAGCTATACAACTTCGTCTCCGCTCTCAACTGTGTCCTGGCGCAGCGCCTCGTCCGCAAGATCTGCGCCCATTGCCGCGAGAAGCAGGAGGTCACTCCCGAGATGCTCCGGGAGGCGGGACTCGACCCGGCGGCCATGAAGAATCAGGTCTTCTACGAGGGGCGAGGCTGCCTCGACTGCGACGGGACCGGCTTCCACGGCCGAATGGCGATCGCGGAGCTGCTGGATCTCTCGGATCGGATCCGAGGGCTCATCCTGGAGCGGCGACCCGCCGCGGAGATCAAGAAAGCCGCGCGGGAAGAGGGGATGATCTTTCTGCGCGACTCGGCGCTGTCCAAGGTCTTCGAGGGATGGACGACTTTGAAGGAGATCAACAAGGTGACCTTTGTCGAATAAAAAGTCCTTAGTCCGTAGTCCTTGGTCCTTGGTCAGGGATCAACGACCAGACGGCGCGCACAAGCGACGAGGGACTGGGGACCAGGGACCAAGGACTGGTCCATGAAGCTTCCGTTCCTCAAGCCCGTCGTTCCGCCGCACGTTTTTTGCGTTCTATCCGACGGCATGACCTACGCCAGCGTGCGGCGGGATCCTCCGGTGGGCTTCGCGCAGTCCCGCCACTTCGCCTATCCGCCCAACACGCTGGGCTCGGGAGCATCCGGAACTCCGCTCCTCACGCGGGAGGCCGTCGCCGAAGCGGTCGAAGCAGGCCGCCGCCTGTCGGAGGGCCGCCTTTCCAGGGCCTCGGTCGTGTTTCCGGACGCCTGGGCGCGCATGCTTCCGATCGAGTTCGACACGATTCCCGATTCCGAGCCGGCCGTTCGGGAAATGGTCCAATGGAAGCTCAAGAAGCTTTTGCCGGGCATCACGTCGGAGCTGACCGTCGTCTTTCGCGAGATGACGGCCGTCGGCGAAAGCAAGCGGCTTCTGGTGGCTGCGGCGCCGGCCGATACGTTGAATTCGATCGAGAAATCGTTCGAAAGCGTGGGCGTGCGAGTCGGAACACTTGCGCCGGCCAGTCTGCTCCTCTTCGAAGGATTCACGCGAAGGCTTTCGACTCTCGCGAAGGGGGACTTTGCTCTGGTTCATCGCTCGAGCGGATCTCTCGTCTTCCTCGTCGTCCGAGACGGCTCTCCGCTTTTCTTCCGGCAGCGTTCCTCCGAGCACGAGAAGCAGGACCAGGAGCAGGAGCTGCGGCTCTCGCTCAGCTATTACACGGAAAAGCTGGGGGGCCAGGGCCTCGCGGCCGTCTACTCGCATGACGAGACGCCCGCTGAGGGTGCTCTGTCCGATCGCTTCCAGGTTCCCGTCGAGTCTCTTACCGGCCGTCTCCTCGGCGGCGATGCGGCCTTCGACGAGCGGATCGGCGCGAGGCCCGAGCTTCTGAGCGCCTTCGCGGCGGCTTCGGCGGTCTGACATGCCGCCGACGCTGAATTTCGCGCGCCGCCCATTCCGCGACGAGCGCCCCGTCCTCGCCGTGGTCGCCGTCGCGCTGGCGGCGGCCGCTGCGCTCGCCGTCGCCAACATCCGGCTCTACAGCTCGTTCCACCAATCCATGAGCGGCACGAACCGCCAGATCGAGGAGCTCACCGCGAGGCGCGCCGCAGCGTCGAAATCCGCCGAACAGGCGCGGAACGCCCTGAATAACTACCGAGTATCGAGTCTCGCGCAGCAAAGTCGAGGCCTGATCGAGATCATCGCGGCGCACCGGTTTTCCTGGACCGGCCTGCTGACGCGGCTCGAGAATGTTCTTCCGGCGGAAGCTCGCGTGACGCGGTTGACTCCCACGTTCACCGAATCGGGCGAGGTCTCGCTCGGCCTGCAGATGATCGGACGCGGTGCCGACAGCGTCGTTCACACCATTGCGGCGTTGTCCCGCGATCCGGCGTTCACGAACGTCGAGCTCCATGCGGAGGCGACGCAGGAGCACGGGGTGCCCGAAGGGCGCACCTTCGAGCTGGCGGTGCGCTACACGCCGGAAGCGGCCTCCGAAGAGCCGGCGCCCGCGCCGGCCCCGCAACCGAAAAAACGGCGCGGCGAGGCTCGCCGGTGAGGGGCGCGGCCGGCGTCTGGGCGCGGCGCGGGACCCTTCTCGCGGTCTCCGGCCTTCTCTTGGCCGGGAACCTCGCGTTTTTTCTCTGGTATCGCTCCACGATGCGTCAACGGCAGGTGGCGCTGGAGGGCCGGCGCACGGCGCTCGCGAAGGATGTCGAAGCGACCGAAGCCGAAGCCGCGCGACTGAGCCGGCAGCGCGGCCATCTGCTGCAGGTGTCGGAAGCCCTGGACGAGTTCTACGGCCAGCGCGTGGGTCCTCAGCGAGAAACCCTGGCGCCTCGGATCGACGAGCTGCACGCGATTCTTCGGCGCGTGGGGATTTCGCCGACGGATATCCGTTACATGAGCACCCCCGTCAAGGACCTGCCCTTGTCCGAGATGAAGATCTCCTTCGCGTTTCACAATGACTACGACCAGTTCAAGAAACTCCTCGCCGCGTTCGAGTCGAGCAAGCAGTGGATGGCTGTCCGCCAGGTCGCACTGTCCCGCGACCAGGAAGCCGCCGGGTCAGTTCAGGTCCGCATGGAGGTCTCGACCTATTTCCTGGAACGGGAGAAGCCCCTCGTGCGGACGGCGGCGACCACGACTCCGGGGAGGTCTCGCTCGTGAAGATTTCCGTGGGGACGCGCCGTCAGCTCGCGCTCCTGGGCGTTCTCGGCGCGATCCTGGTCCTTGCCCTCGTGCGTTCGGGCCGCAACGAGCCGGCGACGCCGAGGCCGGGTCCGGCACCGGCTTCCGCCTCGGGTGCTTCCGATCCGGAAGAGAGCGCGGCGCGCGGACGCGCGCGAGCCGATGCGAAGAAAGTCAGCGCGGACGACGTACCGCTGATCAGCCGCAGCGATCTCGACGCGGCTCCGCCGAAGACGGGCTCGGGCTCTCGGAACATTTTCGATTTTCCGGCGCCGACTCCCTTGCCGACGCCGACGCCGGCACCGCCGCCGGCTCCGGTCTGCGGGGATCCGCTGTTCCGGGGGCCTTGTCCGCCTCCGCCCCCCCCTCCGACGCCCGCGCCGCCGGAGATTCCATTCAAGTTCGTCGGCACGTTTGGACCCAAGGACCAGCCGATCGCCGTCCTGGTCGC
>DATDNV010000646.1:0-4181 GCA_036518075.1 Thermoanaerobaculia bacterium | reverse complement strand
TCGAAGCCTCCGACGTCACGATCGTGGGTGGAGACCTCAAGCTCGTGGCGGACGCCATCGGCCTCTCCCGCGCAACGCTCGGCACGATCCGACAGAACCTGGTCTTTGCGTTTCTCTACAACGTGCTGGCGATTCCGATCGCTGCCGGTCTGCTCTACCCTTCGCTCGGCTGGATGCTCTCCCCCATGATCGCCTCCGCAGCGATGGCCGCCTCCTCCCTTTCGGTCGTCGGCAACAGCCTTCGGCTCAATCGGCGAGCCCTGTGATCGCCTTCTCCTGGACGATCGACCGGATCGTCGCGATCATCGCCGGATCTTTTCTTTGCGGGTTTCTCTATGCCTTCTTCTTCGGAAGACGCCGACGTGTCCGCGCCGCCGTGACCGACGCAGGAGCTCAACAGGTCACGATCGCCGTCAGCGGCGGCTACGATCCCGACGTCGTGGTCGCGAAGAAGGGCGTCCCGTTGCGTCTGATCTTCGACCGGCGCGAAGCCAACCCCTGCAGCGATGAAGTGATTCTCCCGGAATTCGAGGTCCGCCGGGCGCTGCCGGCATTCGCGAAGACGACGATCGAAGTCATCCCGAAACGGGCCGGCGAGTTTCCCTTCTCCTGCGGCATGAACATGCTCCATGGAACGATCAAAGTGGTGGAATGAATGGAGCGGACGCTTCGAGTCACGGAGATCTTTCGCTCCATCCAGGGCGAATCGACGCGCGCCGGCTACCCCTGCGCGTTCGTGCGACTGACTGGCTGCTCGCTGCGCTGCGTCTGGTGCGATTCGGCCTACGCGTTCTCGGGCGGCGAGGAGATGAGCGTCGACGATGCGACCGCTCGCATTCTCGCGCTCAAGACCGAGCTCGTGGAGGTGACGGGAGGAGAGCCGCTCGAGCAGGAGGGCGTTTACCCGCTGACGGAGCGACTGCTCAGCGCCGGGAAAACGGTGATGATCGAGACCGGCGGCCACGTTCCCCTGGACCGTGTCGACCCTCGCGTGATCAAGATCGTCGATGTCAAGGCGCCGGGCTCGGGCATGCAATCGGCCAACCTTCCCGAGAACCTCGTTCGGCTCACGCCTCGCGACGAGCTCAAATTCGTCCTCGCGGATCGAGCGGACTTCGACTGGGCAATCCGCTTCGTCGAAGAACGCAGCCTCGACAGGCGGCACATCGTGACCTTCTCGCCGGTCTGGGAGAGCCTGCGGGCGGCGGACCTGGCGGAGTGGATTCGCGACAGCGGACGAAACCTGCGCTTGGGTCTTCAGATCCACAAGATCCTCTGGGGAGACGTGCCGGGAAGATGAGCGATTGAAACGCGCCATCGTCCTTCTCTCCGGCGGTCTCGACTCGGCGACCTGCCTGCTCGTCGCCCGCGAAGAGGGCTATGACGTCTACGCGCTGTCGTTTGACTACGGCCAACGCCATGCGCTCGAGCTTCCACGCGCGCGCTCTCTCGCTGAGCGCTACGGAGCCCGCGAGCACCGCCTTCTCCGAATCGACTTTCCGGCCGCCGGAGCTTCTGCCCTCACCGACCAGTCCCGAGCCGTTCCGAAAGACAGTCTGGGGCGAGAGGCGATCCCGGCGACCTATGTCCCGGCGCGCAACACGCTCTTTCTCGCGCATGCGGTCGCCTGGGGTGAAGCGCTCAACATCGGAGACATCTTCATCGGGGCCAACGCTCTCGATTACTCGGGCTATCCCGACTGCCGACCGGAGTTTCTCGAGTCCTTCGCGGCCATGGCCAACCTCGCGACGAAGGCGGGCATCGACGGAAGCCTTCGCTTTCGCATCCACGCTCCCTTGCTTCAAATGACGAAGGCACAGATCGTCTCGAAGGCGGCGAGCCTTGGCCTCGACTTCGGGGCCACCTCCTCTTGTTACGACCCATCTGTCGACGGAAAGCCCTGCGGTCGGTGTGACTCCTGCCTGCTTCGGGCGAAGGGGTTTTCTGAAGCCGGGATCCGCGATCCACTGATGGAAACGACCAAGAACAAGTCATAACCATTTGCGCTCTAGTAACTTATAATATGAGCACTAGAGACTCATATACGGCGATATAGTACTTGACATAAACACACTCATGTTCTAGAGTGCGCTTCCCGATGCGATTCGACCAACTGACGATCAAGGCTCAGGAAGCAATCCAGGAAGGCCAGCGCGACGCTCGCGCACGGGGAAACGCCGAGCTGACGCCCAGTCATCTTTTGCTCGCTCTCCTGAAGCAGAGCGAAGGAGTGGTCGTCCCGATTCTCCAAAAGCTAGGGGTCGACCCGTCTACGCTCGAGCGCGAGATCGAAGCGGAGCTCGACCGGCAGCCCAAGGTCTCCGGCGCGTCCGCGGATGCGACGCCGTCGCGGGAGCTGACGCGGGTCCTCGACAATGCGTTCGAGGTCGCAAAGGACTTCGGCGACGAGTACGTCTCCACCGAACATTTCCTCATCGCTCTCGCGGAGCCGTCCGCTGGCGACACTGCCCGGAAGCTCGCCTCCAAGGGCGCGAAGAAGGATGCCCTGCTCAAGGCGCTCAAGGAAGTTCGCGGATCAACGCGAATCACGGACCCGAATCCGGAAGACAAGTATCAGGCGCTCAAGAAATACACGCGGGACCTCACCGACCTCGCTCGGCGAGGAAAGATCGATCCCGTCATCGGACGCGACGAAGAGATCCGCCGCGTCATCCAGGTCCTTTCTCGCCGCACGAAGAACAACCCGGTCCTGATCGGCGAGCCGGGCGTGGGCAAGACGGCGATCGTGGAAGGGCTCGCCCGCCGCATTCACATGGGGGACGTTCCCGAGGGGCTCAAGAACAAGCGGGTCGTGGCGCTCGACCTGGGCGCGATGATCGCGGGCGCGAAATATCGCGGCGAGTTCGAAGACCGCCTGAAAGCGGTCCTGAAGGAGATCGAGGAAGCGCAGGGAACCATCATTCTCTTCATCGACGAGCTCCACACACTCGTCGGCGCCGGCGCGGCCGAGGGATCGATGGACGCCTCCAACATGCTCAAGCCCGCGCTCGCCCGCGGCGAGCTTCGGGCGATCGGGGCGACGACCATCGCCGAATACCAGAAGTACATCGAGAAGGACGCGGCGCTCGAGCGGCGGTTCCAGCCCGTCCTCGTCGACGAGCCGTCGGTGGAAGACACGATCGCAATCCTCCGCGGGCTGCAGGAGCGCTACGAGATTCATCACGGCGTCCGCATCACGGACGGCGCTCTCGTCGCGGCCGCGAGGCTCGCGCACCGGTACATCACCGATCGATTCCTGCCCGACAAGGCGATCGACCTCGTCGATGAAGCCGCGGCGCGGCTACGGACCGAGATCGATTCGGTCCCGAGCGAAATCGACGAAGTGGAGCGCCGCATCGTCTCTCTCGAGATCGAAAAACGAGCGCTCCAGAAGGAAAAGACGAAAGAGGCCGATCAGCGGCTCGACCAGATCGAAAAGGATCTCTCGGAGTCCCGCGAGTCATCGAGCCGGCTGCGCGCCCAGTGGTCGGCAGAGAAGGAGCTCATTCAGAGGATCCGGCAGACCAAAGAGACGATCGAAGAGGCTCGTCAACAGACGGTCGAGGCCGAACGCGAGGGAAATCTCCAGCGTGCGGCCGAGCTGCGTTATGGCCGCCTCCCCGAGCTCGAAAAGGCGCTCGCCGGATTGAACGGAAAGCTCGCCCAGCTTCAGAAGGGCAAGCCGATGCTCCGCGAGGAGGTCACGGAGGAGGACATCGCGCGCGTCGTCGCCAAGTGGACGGGGATCCCGGTCACCAAGCTGATCGAGTCGGAGACGCAGAAGCTCATCCACATGGAAGACCGGCTCGCCGAGCGGGTGATCGGCCAGAAGGAAGCGGTCGTCGCGGTATCGGAAGCGGTGCGCCGTTCCCGGGCGGGGCTGTCCGACCCGAAACGGCCGATCGGATCCTTCATCTTCGTGGGTCCGACGGGCGTCGGGAAGACCGAGCTCGCCCGGGCATTGGCGGAATTTCTCTTCGACGACGAGCACGCCATGGTACGCATCGACATGTCGGAGTACATGGAGAAGCACTCGGTCGCGCGAATGATCGGTGCGCCTCCCGGCTACGTGGGCTACGAGGAAGGCGGCCGGCTGACGGAGGCCGTGCGGCGGCGGCCCTACTCGGTGGTTCTCTTCGACGAGATCGAGAAGGCGCATCCCGATGTCTTCAATCTCCTGC
>DATDNV010000645.1:0-3181 GCA_036518075.1 Thermoanaerobaculia bacterium | reverse complement strand
GCAAGGCGGGGGCGTTGCCCGGATGGTTGCGCGAATGACGCCGCTCCCCGGATCGGAGTCTCCGCTGCGAACGGAGCCTCCGTCCTCAGGTTCGATGCCAACGTTTCGCGTGGAGACCTGGGGCTGTCAGATGAACGTCCTCGACAGTCATCGAATGATCGGTCAGCTCGAAAGCCGAGGATTTCGTCCCGTCAGCCACGCCGGCACCGGAGAGGTCATTCTCCTGAACACCTGCGCCATCCGAGAGAAGGCTCAAGCCAAGGTTTACAGCGCGCTCGGCGTTCTCGCGGAAAGAAAACGGGACAATCCGGACCTGGTCATTGGCGTCACCGGCTGCCTCGCCCAGATGGAAGGGGAGGAGATCTTCGAGCGGGCGCCCTGGGTCGATTTCGTAGCCGGGCCCGGGGAAGTCGAGCGGGTCGGGCAGCTCGTTGAAGAGGTTCGGCGAGATCGGCGCCGCCTTCATGCGCTCGACCTCCCGACCGACTCGCCTGTCTATCAGTTCCAGGAGATCAGCCGCGATTCCGCGTTCAGCGCGTTTCTCACCATCATCGAAGGCTGCGATCAGTTTTGCACCTTCTGCATCGTTCCTTTCACCCGCGGTCGGGAACGCAGCCGTCGGGCCCACGAGATTCTGAGCGAGGCGGAGAGCCTCGTGGCGCGTGGCTACTCAGAAGTCACCCTGCTCGGCCAGACGGTCAACGCGTACCGGGACCCGGAGAGGGGTTTCGGGCTTGGCGGGCTTCTCGAACGCGTCGCCGACATCAAGGGGATCCGGAGATTGCGCTTCATCACCTCGCACCCGAGCTTTGTCCACGAGGAGATGTTGCAAGCGATGGCTCGGGGAGGGAACATCGCTCCCTATTTGCATCTGCCCGCCCAGTCCGGGTCGAGCCGCGTCCTCTATCGAATGAAGCGGCGCTACGACCGCGCCGGATATCTCGAGACGGTGGGCCAGGTGCGGCGGGTCCTTCCCGACGTCGCCCTCTCCTCGGATTTCATCGTGGGCTTTCCAGGCGAAACCGATGCAGATTTCGAAGACACGCTCTCGCTGATCCGGGAAGTCCGGTTCGCGAACATATTCGCTTTCGTCTACTCTCCCCGCCCCGGGACCGCCTCTGCGCGGTGGGGGAGGGAGCAGTCGGTGCCCCCGGAGATCTCCGCCGAACGGCTGGCCCGCCTGCTGGCGCTCCAGGAGGAGATCCAGGCGGAAGAGAACCGCTCGCTCGTGGGCCGCGTCATGGAGATCCTGGTCGAGGGAACCAACGCCAAGGGACAGAGCCGAGGACGCACTCGATGCAACCGCGTCGTCCACATCGACGGGGCCGACGCGATGACGACTCCTGGCAGCTACGTGATGGCCCGAATCACTCGCGGACTTCCCAACTCTTTGCTCGCGACGATCGCCGCCTGAGGAACGATCATGGTCAAAATGGAAATCAAAGGGCTGCTGATGGATCCGGTATCGAACATGCCTGTCGTCATTCTGCGCGACGCTGAGGACGGCGTCTTCCTCCCGATCTGGGTTGGCATCTTCGAGGCCAACGCCATCGCCATCGAGATGGAGAAGGTTTCTACGCCCCGTCCGATGACCCACGACCTGCTCCGAAACGTCCTGAAAGAGCTCGATACCCAGGTTGTGCGCGTGGTCATCAACGAGCTCAAGGACAACACGTTTTTTGCCCGGATCCACCTCTCGCGCGGGGACTCCACCTGGAACATCGATAGCCGGCCGAGCGACGCCATCGCACTCGCCCTTCGATCGAACGCGGAGATCTTCGTCGAAGAGGAGGTCCTCGAAAAGAGCCGGACCCTCCGGTCCGAGACCGGAGAGCATGACCCGGAGCGTCTGAAAAAATGGCTGGAGGAAGTCAACCCGGAAGACCTGGGGAAATACCGCATGTAGCAATCGCGGTCGGTTTCCCTCTCTCAGCCGCAGATCCCAGCCGGGCTTTGGGCTGACAGGGGAAAGCCGAAAGCTGATAGGTTCCATCCCGTGATCATCGCCATCACAAACCAGAAGGGCGGAGTCGGCAAGACCACGACGGCGATCAACCTCTCCGCTGCTTTGGCGCAGAAGGGCCTGAAAACCCTACTCATCGATCTCGATCCCCAGGCCAACAGCACGATGTCGTACGTCGACCGCAAATCGGTCGAGAAGTCGATGTACGACGTACTGACCGAACCCGCCGTCACGTTGAAAGAGGTGGTGCGGCCATCGGGGCTGAAGAAGCTCGACATCGCTCCGGCCCGGATCGCGCTCGCGAAGATCGAATCGAAGCTCCTGGGGGAGATCGACGGCCACTTTCGGCTACGCGACAAGATCGACGGCGCGCGCCGCGCTTACGACGCCGTCCTGATCGACACCCCTCCGACTCTCGGCATGATCACCGTCAACGCCATGGTGGCGTCCACCCACGTCCTGATCCCGATTCAGTCCTCCTACTTCGCGCTCGAGGGCACCGACGACTTGCTCGAAACGATCGACAAGATCAAGGCGCGGCCCAATCCGCACCTGCGGCTTCTCGGGGTCGTCGTGACTCTTCACGACAAGCGCACAGTGATCGGAAAGGACGTCTACGACCAGATCTCCGGAGTCTTCGGCGACAAGGTGTTCCGAACGACGATTTCCAAGAACGTGCGGCTCGAGGAGAGCCCTGCCCACCGGGAATCGATCTTCACGTTCGCCCCGCGCTCGACCGGCGCGGCGGAGTATTACTCGCTGTCGGAGGAGGTTCTTTCCCGTGTCTAAGAGAAGGGGATTGCCGTCGGAGTCACGCATGCGGCATGACTCTCATTTCGTCGAGTCGCTTTCGGAACGCTTCGGAGGTTCGCTCGGGCGGTGGATCTCGATCGACGAGATCGAGACCAATCCGGAGCAGCCGCGCTCGAGCGTGGGGGACCTCGCGGAGCTGACCGCCTCGATCGAGTCGAAGGGGATCCTCGAGCCTCTTCTCGTCCGGCCCCTGTCCAACCACCGTTATCGGATCATTGCGGGCGAGCGGCGTTTCCGGGCTGCCCTCGAGGCGGGGTTGACGGAGGTTCCCTGCATCGAGCTCGACGTTCCTGACAACGAAGTGCTGGAGATCGCCCTGATCGAGAACCTCCACCGGCGTGACCTCCATCCGTTCGAGGAGGCCGAGGGTTATTCCGCGCTCGCCGGGCGGCACGGGTACACGCA
>DATDNV010000644.1:0-6199 GCA_036518075.1 Thermoanaerobaculia bacterium | reverse complement strand
GACGGAGGCGGCTTCGACCGAGCCCGGGACCGTCATGGGGACGGTCGGATACATGTCGCCCGAGCAGGTGCGCGGGAGGCCGGCTGACGCGCGCACCGACATCTTTTCCTTCGGCGCGGTTCTCTACGAGATGCTCTCCGGCGAGCGCGCTTTTCGCGGAGACTCCACGGCCGAGACCATGGCGGCAATCGCTCAAAAGGATCCGCCGAAACTCTCGGAAGAGAACGCGTTTCCACCTCCGGTCGAGCGACTCCTGCGGCACTGTCTCGAGAAGCGGCCGGAGGAGCGCTTCGACACCGCGCACGACCTCGCCTTCGCATTGGAAGGAATTCTCGACGTCGCGGCCAGGAGTGGCGCCGAGAAGAAGCTCGAACTGAACAGAGCGTGGAGCCGCGGCCGGGTCGTCGCTGCTCTGCTGATGGTTGCATTGGCGGCGGCCGGTTTTCTTCTGGGGCGATCGTGGCGGGGGGCGGCTCGAGGTGCCTCCCCGGCTCAGCCCGTGAGGTTCACCCGGCTTACCGACACGCCCGGAGTCGAATCGGCTCCGTCGCTTTCACCCGACGGCAAGAGCGTCGTCTACGTCAGCGACGTCGGAAGCCGGCTCAGCCTTTATCTCTTGCGCGTCGGCGGGCGGAATCCCGTCCCACTGACTCCAGACTCGCAGGTCGACGACTGGCAGCCCGCCTTCTCTCCCGACGGCGAACGGATCGTCTTTCGGTCGGAGCGCGATGGGGGTGGGATCTTCGTCATGGGCTCGACGGGGGAGTCGGTCAAGCGGGTGACCGACTTCGGCTTCAATCCAAGCTGGTCTCCCGATGGCAAAGAGATCGTCGTCGCCAACGGCGCTTTCCTCTTCCCCAGCGACCGCGGCGGCGGAGTTCGGGGCCTCACTGCAGTGAACCTGGATACCGGGAAGAGACGCGAGGTCTCGACTGCCGGCGACTGCATGCAACCGGCCTGGTCGCCGCACGGCCAGAGGATCGCCTATTGGGGACTCCGCGGCAGTAGCGGGCAGCGGGATTTGTGGACGGTGGCGGCAGATGGCTCCGAGGTGAACACGCCCGGAGTCGAGGTGACCAACGACGCCCCGCTCGACTGGAGCCCCGCGTGGTCGCCGGACGGCAAGCATCTCTATTTCTCGAGCAGCCGCGGCGGAACGATGAACCTCTGGCGTGTCGCCATCGATGAATCCACGGGACGCGTGCTCGGAAAGCCGGAGCCGATCACGACGCCCTCGCTCTTCGCAGGGGAAATGAGCTTCTCTCGCGACGGCACCAAGATGGCCTATGCGAGCCTCGACTGGCGCTCCTCGCTCGTCAAGACGGCTTTCGATCCCAAGACCGAGACGCTTCTTGGCTCTCCGATTCCGATCTTCAAAAGCACTCAGCCGATTCGCGATCATCAGCTGTCCCGAGACGGGCAATGGATCGCGTTCATTCAGACCGGCGGTCAGGAGGACCTCTTCGTCATGCGAACGGACGGCAGTCAGTTTCGCCGGCTGACCGACGATGCCTTTCGCGATCGCGGGCCAAGCTGGTCGCCGGACGGAAAGACGATTGCGTTCTACTCGGACCGGGGCGGCGGCTACGAGCTTTGGATGATCCGCCCCGACGGGAGCAGATTGGAGAAGCTGACGGGCACTCAGAAGTCCCTGAACTTTCCGGTTTGGTCGCCAGATGGAAGACAGATTGCGTCCGCCCTCATCCCGGGAGGGTGGGTTCTCGTGGACATTGCCAGCGGTGCTTCACCACACCCCCAGCAACTGATGCCTGCGATGTCCGACCCTGACGTCGGGTTCTGGCCCTTCTCCTGGTCGCCTGACGGCCAGCGGCTTGCGGGCACGGTCATTCAGTCCAATGGGACGATCCGGGCGCTCGCGATCTACACGCTGGCGACCCAGAAGTACCAGGTCATGGATGCGGGGCGAGGAAATCAGTGGCGGAGTCCGCTCTGGCTCGCCGATAGCCGGCGGCTCCTCGTGCGAGACCGGTGGAGTATTTCCGTTTTCGACCCCTCCTCGGAAAAGAACCATCGGCTCATCTCGGTCGGAGGTTACGGGATCGGATTGAGCTTCGGAATTTCGGCCGACAATCGCTGGATCACTTACAGCGAGACCGCCACCGAAGGAGATATCTGGCTCGCCGACCTTCTATGACTTCGGTGCCTCACTTCCCGCGTGCTCGACGCTAACGGGAGCCTGCCGGGACGCGAAACGGCGTTCGCCCCGTCGTCGGGGCGAACCACTCGTGGTTGTTCAGGTCGTAGCGGACGCCGATCGCCGTGTAGGGCAGCCGGATCGTGTCGAAGAAGAAGTAGAGGAGCTCTCCCCAGATGGGTTCCTTCCGGACTCCCAGGCTCCGAAGGATCTCGGAGAAGTGAATTCCGATCTCCAGGCCCACGAGCCGCTGGCGCACCTCCGGGGAGGCGTGGTTGTAACCGTTGGACCCATATGTCATCGAGAGGAGGAGAAAGCGCGCTGGCCCGGGATTGAACTTCATTCGGCGGGCCAGCCCGGCGATCTTGACGTCGGCCGTGTAGATCTCTCCCGAGTAGTCGCGGCCGATGTTCGAATTGTCGATGCAGCAGGACGGAGCTTCGTCCTGATTGACGGAACCGTAGCGGAAGCCGAAGGTATCGTCCCACCCGCTCCGGGCCAGAGTCATCGCTGAAAAGGCGCCGAGAAAGTCCATCGTGAAGTCTTCCCAGGAAAATCCGAAAATCGTCGTTCCATCTCCGATCTCGGTCGTCAGACCCGCGGCCAAAGCCGTCGCAAAGCCGAGCCACTGCGACTGCGTATCCGTGTAGCCGATTCGCCGGTACGTCAGTTGGAGCGCCCTTTCGGCGACCGCGTAGTCGACGAGATGAGCGGCTTTGTCGGCGCCTCCGGCGTACGTGGTTTGACCGAAGAAGCCTTCGCTCGTGAAATGGAACGTGCCGTGAAAAGGGATCTCGTCCTGCGAGTTACCCCAGGAGTAGCCGATCGCCAGCCCCGCAACGACAAGCGTCGCAAACGGGCGGATGCGGCGCAGGAGGCTCGTATTCGTCGGCGGCGCGTCCAGTTCGTTCGGGAAGATGGTCGGATCGTTCGGCCGGAAGCGCAGTCCAGCGCCACTCGAGGACGAAACCGATGGGTCGGTCAGTTGGACGCCTCGGAAGAGCTCGAAATGGCCGTCGGACGGTTCGGAAAAGAAGAAATGTGTCGACATTGTCGGCGGAAAAAGCCGAAACAGGCCGGACTCGGCCGCGAAGCACTCTCCGGTCAACGCGAGGAGAGCGATGGAAAGTGAGAGCCGGAGAGCTCTCCGCGCCTCACTTGTCGTACCAGGCGTACGAATAACCGAGTGTCGCGACATTGAACTTGCCCCCGATGCGGATCGTCGTCGTTCGCGCAAACTGACCTTTGATCGCCTGATTCGAGGCGACGGGAACATTGAGCGTCAGACCTGCCCGCGAGGCGCTCTGGCGGTCGTTCTTGGAGACGCCATTGACCGATGTCAGTCCTCCCGAGTAGTAAGTGGCGTCGAAAGCGGCCCAGAGTCCCGGCCGGAACGTGTAGCTGACGTGGCCCTGGTAGCTGGCGAGCGGGTCCTGGCTGCGCTCGCTCGTTCCCGAGGGGTAGTAGCTCGTGTTCGTCGTGAAGAACCACACCCCCGCATAGGCCTCCACAGTCCATTTGCCGAGCGCCTGCGTCCAGGCAATCTCGGGCTTGAAGGCCCAACGGTTCGAACCGATGTTGATGAGGCGGTCGGAGTGGTAGTTCCCATTCGGAATCAGGACTGTGAAGCTGGCGAACAGATTCATTCCCGGCCGATATTGACGGAACTCCGGCCGGGACATGGCCGGCGCGCCGAAAAGATTCACGGTCAGCTGCGCTCGAGCATCGGCGAGGCCATACCGGTCGAGGGTCGTGAACGTACCGTTGAGAAGACCTTCGATGTGTCCCCATCCATACGGAAATGCCACGCGAACATTCGCCGAACGGCCGAAGAAGCCGAGCGACCGGTAGTAGCCGAGCGAGACCGCACCCAACCGGGCCGTCACATCCGACACGGGAAGGGACGGGTCAAATGTCACGTCCCCCCAACTCCGCCCAAAGCCGAGACCGACAAAGTTCGTTCCCAGTGGCGTCACCGCGTAGGCGCGGGGATCGAGGTCCTGCGCGCGCAGAGATCCGGTTCCCAGAACCAGACCCCATACGGAAACGCGGGCGAGGAAAACGAGTGTACGCGAGCCCCTACGCATCCAGGACCGTTCCTCGCGGGCAGCTCCGCAACTCCTAGAGACGCCGAGAGCGTTCGGACGTCGCCGGTGCGGCGGGAACGTTCACTTCGTGCGCGTCACGAGCCAGGTGCCGGAGGTGAACGGCTCGTTGGTCGGCCGCCCTTCCGAATCGATGCATTCCGTCCGGAAAGTGCCTTTGATGACGCTTCCGTTAATCGCGCCGGTGAAAGTCGAATGCGCCCGGCAGTGGGACTCCGGATCCTCATAGGGTCCGACCGTTCCGGAGATCTCGTTCCCGGCCGCCTGGATGAAGTTGATCTCGAGCACCTGCGGCATCGTTCGAATCGTTTCCTCGGGGGACGGAATTTTCACCTGTGCTTCCGGGGGAACCATCAGAATGTCGCCGTGCGCCTCTTTTCCTCCGGAGAAGACCTCGAGCACGATCGAACCGGTCCGGCCGTTGACGGGATTGTTGTAATTACCGTCCCAGCGGCCGACGAGTGCTTCCAGGCTCCGGTTTTCGCCTTCCGTCGGTATCGGCGGCGCGACCGATTTGGGAGTCGATGAAGACGAGCAGGAAACGGCGGCCGCAGCCAGGAGGAGGCAGCCGCCGATCTCCCCGAGAAGCCGTTTTTTCATTTACTTGGCAGGTGCAGCCGGCGGAGCAGAGACCTGGATGGCGAGCGCCTCTTTGTACGTGATCGAGATGTGGTCTCCCGGTTTCACGCCCTCGAGATTCTTTGCGTCTTGAATCCGGAACGAGTGAGTGTTGCCGTCAGCGGAACGCACTGTGATCGAGGGCGCCTTCATGTCGGTCGACACGACCTCGACTGTTGAGTGGATCGTCTGCGACACCACCGCGCCGGGCTTCTCTCCCGCCTTCCGCTCGATGCCGCTGTCCATGGTCGTCCCGAGCTTCGCGGTCGGATCCGCCTTGCGGACTTCGACGACGAGAGCCTCCGTGTACCGGATCGTCAGGTGGTCGCCCACCTTGATTTCGGAAAACCGCTTGACCGACTCGGGCACCTGGACGTCGGTCACGCTGCCGTCGGGGTCCTTGAGCGTCAGGACGCGGTTTGCCGAATCGATCGCTTCGACGGTGGCCGTAATCGAGGACACCTGGGCGCCGCCCATCGTCTTGCGCTCGGCTTTCTTCTCCTGCGCGGCGGCGGGCCACGCGAGTGCGGCGGCCAAAACGGCGGCCGAAAGGACTCTTCGGGATCTCATCGATACCTCCTCTTGATTCGAGCTTCGCGGGCGCGAATCGTATCAGCCTTTGGACCCGGCCGGATCAACCCTGACATGCACCTTGGTGCAGTCCGACGGGCCCCGCGTCACCGGCGCTCTGGATAGAATTGGCGCGCTCAATAACTGGTCTTCTTCGAGACGGCATGACCGTGCCGCGGAGGTAATTGATTCGAATGGCCAACACTTTCCAGGGACACTTTCCCGACAGGAACGAACCCGAGGACGGCTATGCCGGGCGCTCTCCGGTGCGCGCGTTTCCGCCGAATGGTTACGGCCTCTACGACATGTCGGGCAACGTCTGGCAGTGGACGAGCGACTGGTATCGGGTCGACTACTACGTCCGGCTCGCCGCCGCCGGCGTCGCGCGGGGTCCCCGAGGACCGAAAGACAGCTTCGATCCCGGCGACCCGTACGCGGCCAAGCGCGTCATCAAGGGAGGCTCCTATCTCTGCAATGTTTCTTATTGCGAGAGCGATCGGCCGAGCGCGTCGGGGCACGCCCCCGGACACCGGTTCGGAGCACGTGGGATTCCATTGTGTGAAATCGGGACAGAAAGAATAAACGCGATTCTGGGAAGTTCCGCCCTGGCCGCTCGCGTTTCCTAGTGAAGAGCACGATCCCGGATACGCGGGGCGCCTCTCAGACCGGGCGACTGTGACAATCCAGAAATAGATGCGTCACCCGAACACTCGCCTCGGCGATCCCTTTCTCAGGCTCGCTGAGCGTTCCT
>DATDNV010000643.1:0-4209 GCA_036518075.1 Thermoanaerobaculia bacterium | reverse complement strand
AGCTTGTCTCGGGGGCTCGCACTACCGGCAGGGATGTCTCTGAGCTTCGGCGGAGGCTACGAGCAACAGCAGTCGTCGTTCAAGGAGCTACTGCTGGTCCTGCTGGGAGGCCTGGTGCTGGTCTCGGTCGTCCTCCTCTTCGAATTTGGCGACTGGAGAGCGCCGCTCTTGACGGCGATCATCGCGCTGTCGGTGCTCGCCGGCGTGTTTGGAGCCTTGATGCTGACCGGGTTGACCCTGAATATTTCGAGCTTCGTCGGCGCAATCATGACGGTCGGCATCGTCGGCGAAAACGCGATCTTCGTCATCCACGAAGCCCGCCAATCGCTCCGACATGGCGCGTCGGCGGAGGAGGCATGGAAGCAGGCTGCCCTACGGCGGCTGCGTCCGGTCGCGATGACGATCCTGGCGACGGCCTTCGCGCTGGCTCCCCTCGCGCTCGCCCTCGGTGAGGGATCTCAGCTCCAGCAGCCGCTGGCGGTTGCGGTCATCGGCGGCTTCGTGCTCTCCGGACCGCTCGTTCTACTCGTTCTTCCCGCGCTCTATCGTCGTCTGGATCCTCATGGTTTGCTCGCAGGTTCGCCTGCCCGCGGCGGCTCGGATCGTCCTTAGGTCGCTCGCCTAAGACACAAGGGCGCAATGAGATAAGCCGCCAGGATGCGGTGTTGTGTTCATGTCCGGTTCATCCACGTTCCCCTACCTTTGCGCCTGCGCGGTCGCAAATTCGCGCCGCCACGAAGGAGAAGGAGCAAATGAAAAAGTCTCTGCTTCGGTTAGCTGCCATCGCGGTTGCCATCGCTTTCCCGACCGGTGTCTTCGCCCAGTCGACCAACACCCAGGAGACCAAGTCCACGGAGACCAAGACCACCGAGACCAAGAAGACGGACGCCAGCGGCAAATCGACCACGACAAAGAAGTCGTCGTCGACGAAGAAGTCCAGCTCCAAGAAGTCGAGCAAGCCCAAGCCGACGCCCAAGCCGACTCCGGCCGCCGAAAAGAAGATGTAACTCGGTTCCCGTACGGGAAAGAAAATGCCGGCCTCGCGGCCGGCATTTTTGTTGGGAGCGAACTTCCGCGTTCTCGATGGGCGCGCCGTTACGGTTAAGATCCCCGGGATGCGCGGATGGCTCACGCTCGCCGCGGCGGTGCTCATGGGTGCGGCGCCGGCGGCATTCGCCGCTCCGGGGTTTCTTCGCCCGGCCGGTAGCGAACAGCTCGAACCGGGCAGCACGGTCGAGCTCCTCTGGGTTCTGGACGGTCTCTCCCCGGACGTCCGAGAGGCCGAGCTCGTGCTCTCGCTCGACGGCGGCCGCACCTTCCCTGTCCGCGTGACGGGCGACTTCGAGCCAGCCACGCGCCGCCTTCTCTGGCGCGTTCCCGCTCTGCCGACAAACCAGGCGCGGCTGGCATTACGAGCCGGCGCCGACGAAGAGCCCGCCCAGGAGGCGCTGAAGATCATCAGCCCTGCGTTCGTGATTTCTGGTTCCGTCCCTGATTCCGCTCTCGAAGAGCTCTTCGCCGTCGGCTCCGAATGGCGGACACGGGAAGCCCTGGATGCCGATCCTCGAACCGTGCCCGAAACCGGTGTTCGGGCGGATTCGCGCGAACAGATTCATGCCGGACCCGATCGAGAAGTTGCCGCTCAGAGCGGCGCGCGTGTCGCTCTCCTCCCGGATCGCCTTCCCACCGCCGCGGCCGCCGCCGTGCCGAGCCCATCGGAGCGATCGGCCGAGCCCGGCGTCGTCCCGCGTCGCTGCTCGACTCCCCTTCGAGAGTAGTTCCTTCTCCCCTTCGCTTTCTTCAGCGCAGTCGAGAAAGGAGACTCAATATGCCCAACCCCGGAGCGGGGTTCGGGCCGACGCGATCGGCCACATTGCTCGTCACTCTGGTTCTGGCCCCGCTGTCGGCGCTCGCCCAAACGATTCCCTCTGACCAACAACCGCCACAAGGCTCTCAGCCGCCCACCGTCGAGGAGAACGTCGTCGTTTCGGCCACCAGGGGCCCCGAGATCGAAACGGAGATCCCCGGCCAGGCCACTGTCGTGACCGGAGATGAGCTCCGGAAGACGAACTCACGAACGGTCGCCGAAGCGCTCCAGAATGTTCTCGGGATCGACACCGCCGAAGGAAGCGACACCGGCGCGCGGCTTCCCAACATCGGAATGTGGGGCTTGAAGGAGTTCGACGCGCTCCTCGTGATGGTGGATGGGGTCCCGGCCGGCGGCCCGTTCAATCCCTCTCTGTCCCAAATCAACATCGAAGACGTGGACCGGATCGAAATCGTGAAAGGCCCGCAGGGGACGCTCTATGGGGTCTCGGCGTTCGCCGGAATGGTGCAGGTCTTCACGCGGACCGCCGCGCAGGGCTCGCAGTTCTCCATCTCCGGCGGCTCTTTCAACGAGAAGCGCCTCTCCGCCGCGACCAGCATCCCGATGGGACGCTTCACGCTCCGCCTCTTTGGAAACGTCGATCGGGCCGACCTCTGGCAGGACCGCACCGACTACAAGGACGACCGCGGCGGCTTCCGGTTGGACGGACCGATCGCGGCGGAGGGGAAGCTCTCGATCACGTTCAACATGATCCGCAACACTCAGTTCTTCGGGTCTCCTCTTCCTGTCGATCCGCCGACGGGCGAGGTCATTCCGGGGTTCCAGATCGACCGGAACTACGAAGTGAGCGGCGCGCGGCTCGACCATCGGGTCTATGCGCTCACGACGCTTCTCTCTCAGCCGATCAACAAGAACCTGACGCTCGAGAACGTGCTCTCGTTCACCCGCGACAACCAGATCCAGATCCGATCCTTCATCGATGAGGTCGACGGCAACAACGCCACCGCCGCTGGCGTCTATCTCCGCCCCGAAGAGACCGACGTCTACGAGGATCTCCATCTCATCGCGCACTTCACCGGAGCGGGAGAGCACCGTCTGGTGGGGGGAATGGCCCTCACCTGGGGACGCACGACCGCGGCGGGAAACGGCTTCGACATCGATCTGCAGATCGACCCGGTCGTCGTTCCCGATTTCGCCAACGTGCCGCCCGGCGATGTTCGGTCCTTCAACGACCGCCGCACCTTCCTCGGCTTCTACGTCAACGACGAGTGGACGCCGATCTCCTGGCTGACAGTGACCGGCGGAGCCCGATTCGACCACGTTTCCGAAAGTCTGTTCGCGCAGCAGCAGGAGGTCGTGAGTCCGGCCCCGGACGTCTCGAGCGATTCCAGGACCGACGGCCAATGGTCGGGAGGTTTGTCGGCTCTCTTCCGTCTCGTCGGAGACCGCGCCGGCGTCTTGAACGAGGCGAATGTTTACGCCGCGGCCAAATCCGCGTTCAAACCGGCCGCTCCCAATCTCACGGAGGCGGAAAGCGCGCGAATCCTCGATCCGGAACGCACCCGCAGCGGCGAGGTCGGCATCAAGACCCGGTGGTTCAACCGTCAGCTTTCGTTCGACATCTCTTTCTTCCACATGATGTTCGAGAACCTCGTCGTCTCGATCGTCGGGCGGGACGGGAACCCGGAGCTGATCAATGCCGGCGAAGAGAGGTTCCAAGGAATGGAGACGCAGATCGGCTATCGGCCGAAGGCGCTGCAGGATTTCTCACTTTTCGCGGGTTACGCGCACCACGACGCCCGCTACGTTCACTTCTCCTTCATCGACCCGGATGAAGGTCTGCTCGTTGCGGATGGGCAGCGGCTGGAGTTGACTCCCCGGGATCTCTGGAACGTCAAGGCCGCCTACCTTCCCGCTCATGGTGTCGGCGCCTGGGCGGCGGTGCGCCACCAGAGCCATCGTCCATTCGACAAGATCAACGAGGCCTACATGCCCTCCTTCTACGAGTGGGATGCCGGGATCACTTATGCGTTCGGCAATGCAACGGTCTCCCTCGTCGGGCGCAATCTGAGCGACAGCCGCCACTACGTCGCCGAGAGCGAGATCGGTGACGCGCAGCTCTACGTGGCTCCGCCGCGGCGATACTTGGCGAATCTGACGTGGAAATTTTAGCTGGAGCACGGGCCCGAGTCGGACCTCCACAGATGAAATGTGAATGATGGTCCAGACCGCTGAACCGGGCTCGGCGTCGGCGCGCCTCCCTCGTCGCCACGCTCGGGCCTGGCCGACAAGAGTGAGAGACGGGCCCTCGCTTGTCGTTCGGTCGCAGCCGTTACAGGGAAGAAACACCCTGTGCCCATGCTCCCTCACTCACGGCTCCT
>DATDNV010000642.1:0-8194 GCA_036518075.1 Thermoanaerobaculia bacterium | reverse complement strand
CGTCGGAACGACCCCGACGGTGTCGCAGGTTGGCCCCGAGCCGGCGGGAGGAAGCGCTTCGAGAAAGCAACGCAGGCACGGCGTCTTTCCGGGCTGCGAGAGCGCCACCAGGCCCTGCTCGCCGACGCAGGCGGCGTAGACCGAGGGACGGCCGAGCGTGCGTGCCGTGTCGGACACCAGAAGCCGCGTCTCGAAATTGTCCGAGCCGTCGAAGATCAGGTCATGCCCCGCCAGAACCTCTCGCGCGTTGGTGTGGTCGACGTCGAGCACGCGCTCGTCGATCTGTGCGTCCACGGAGATCTCCCGAAGACGCCGCGCCGCGGCGGAAGCTTTCGGCGCGACGCGCGCCGCGTCCTCGGAATCGAAGAGAGCCTGACGCGTCAGATTCGATTCTTCGACCACGTCGCGATCGATGAGGGTGATGCGGCCGACTCCTGCGCGTGCCGCCATCTCGACCGCCGAAGCACCGACCGCTCCAATTCCGACGAATGCGATCGAGAAGACGCCGATCCGCTTCTGGCCTTCCGGGCCGATGCCGGGGAAGAGAATCGAACGCGAATAGCGGTCCATCAGGTCGAAGCTATCAGCTTTCAGCTGTCAGCTCTCAGCAAGAGGAGTGCAGGGTCTCTCAGGCTGATAGCTGAAAGCTGACGGCTGAAAGCTTTCTATTTCCCCGCCCCCTGCAGGAGCGCCTGTGCGTGTTTCAACGCCGTGTCGGGGACTTTCTCGCCCGCGAGCATTCGCGCGATCTCGGCGATCCTCTCCTTGCCGGACAGCTCGCGCACGCGCGCGATCGTGCGGCCTTTGACAGCCTGCTTCTCCGCCAGAAAGTGCTGATCAGCCAGAGCCGCGATCTGGGGCACGTGCGTCACGCAGAGAACCTGGTCATGTCGGGCGAGCTCCCGCAGCTTCTTGCCGACCACCTCCGCGACGCGGCCGCCGATCCCCGCGTCCACCTCATCGAAGACGAGCGTGCGGGCGCAGCCGGCGCGATTGGCCGCCGCCGAGCGAATGGCGAGCTGAAGCCGGGAGAGCTCTCCACCCGACGCGATCCGCTCGAGCGGTTTTTCCGGCTCGCCCGGGTTCGGAGCGAACAGAAAACCCGCGGTCTCGACTCCGTCCGGCCGAGGGGACTCCTCGGCTTGATTCTGCAGGACCACGCGGAAACGGGCCTTCTCCATCGCCAGGCCGCTCAGCTCCTTCTCGACCGCCGACGAGAAACGCCCGGCCGCCGATGTCCGCTTGGCCGACAGCGCGGCCGCGGCTCTCCGATAGAGATCCCGACATTGACTCTCTTCTCTTTGCCGCCGGTCCAGCGCGTCCTCGATGTTCGTGAGCTCCGCGCGCTCGGCCTTGGCGGCCGCGAGCCGGGACAGGACGTCGCTCATCGACGGACCGTATTTCCGTTTGACCCGCGCGATCTTCTCCAGACGCGTTTCGAGCTGCGTCAATCGGTCGGGGTCGGCCTCGATCGCTTCGGCGGCGTCTCGCGCGGCGGCGGCCAGGTCCGCGATCCGGCGCTTCAGCTCCTCCGCCTCTTCGGCGTGCGCCGATTCGCGCGGATCGATCGACGCGAGCTCGGCGAAGGCTCGCGCCGCCTCCCCGAGCCGGTCGGCCGCGGAATCCTCCGACTCCGAGAGCGCGCCGAGCGCGGTTTCGCCCGCCCGCCGGATGCGATCCGCGTGCGCCAGGCGGCCGCGGTCGGAGAGGAGAGACTCCTCCTCTCCTTCCCTGGGCTCCGCCGATTCGATCTCCCGAACCTCGAAATCGAGGGTCTCGAGCCGCCGCGCGCGGTCGCGCCGGGACGCTTCGAGAGCCTCGAGAGCTCGAAGAGCATCGCCCCACTTCTTCGCTGCCTGCCCCACCGCGTCGCGCTCCGCCTGGGTCTTCGCAAACGCGTCGAGCAGCTCCAGCGGCGCCGCCCGATCCGCGAGCTCCTGCTCCGAGTTCTGGCCCTGTACCGCCACCAGCTTCTCCCCGAGGCGGACCAGAGTTCGAATCGCCGCGGGCTCGTCCTCGACGAAAGCGCGGCCGCGCCCTTCGGGCGTCAGCTCCCGCCGGATCAGAATCGCATCCCCGAGAGGCAAGCCCGCTTCGGTCAGGACCGCGCGCACCGGATCGTCCGATTCGAACTCGCCAACCACGACGAGCCGTTCCGAACCGTGGCGAACGAGCTCGGAAGAGCCGCGTCCGCCGGCGAGCAGCAAGACCGCGTCGACCAGGATCGACTTGCCCGCGCCCGTCTCGCCGGTCAGGACCGCCAGGCCCGGCCGAAACTCGAGCTCCAGGTCTTCGACGATCGCCAGGTTCTTGATGGCCAGACGGCGCAGCACGCGATCCCAGTCTAAGGCTTTCGGCGAGGGCGGTCGCTGCGGGAACCGGCGCCGAGAATTTCCAAACCGGGGGCCTGGCCCAGTGCCCGCTTCGCCGCAGTGATCACGGGGCGAACCGCTCCATCCGACTCGCGCGTCCTCATCTCTGGCAGAGGGATCCGACGCCCTGCTCTCCGTCTGACAGGTGCCCTAGAATGTTGGAAATGGCGCCAGCGGAAACGCCTTGCCCTCGGTGCGGCGCGAGCCTGCCCGGCGAAGCGAAGTTCTGCCCCTCCTGCGGGTATCGGGCGACTCGCATCACCGCCGGTCAAACCCTCGACGGCAAGTACGAGATCATCGAAAAAATCGGCGAGGGCGGAATGGGCGAGGTCTACAAGGCGCGCCACGTCCACCTGGACGAAATCCGCATCATCAAAGTGACCAAGCCCGATCCCCTGGGAGAGGGGCCAGAGCCGCGACGATTCCAGGAAGAGGCGCGCATCGCCACGCTCGTCCGGCATCCCAACGTCGCCGCTCTCTACGACTTTTCACGGCTCCCCGACGGCTCCTACTACATGGTCTGGGAGTACATCGACGGAATCACTCTCGAGGAGTGGCTGCGCCGAAACGGCCCCTTGCCCGCGCGCCGCGCCCTGGACGTGTCGGCTCAGGTCCTCGCAGGACTGGCGCAAATCCACGCTCAGGGGATCGTTCACCGCGATCTTTCGCCCGACAACATCATGCTTCGGGAGACCCGGGACCGAGGTCTCGTTGCGAAGATCATCGACCTCGGAATCGCCAAGCGGGTCGCCGCAGAGGCGATCCAGATGACCGGCACCGGAATGTTTCTGGGCAAGCTCAAATACTGCTCGCCGGAGCAGGCGGGCGCGCTGACGTCCGGGCAGAAAGTCGACGGCCGCAGCGACCTGTATTCCTTCGGCATCGTCCTCTACGAGATGCTGACGGGCAAGCCGCCCTTCGAATCGCAAACCCCCGAGGGTTATCTCGGAAAGCATCTCCACACCCAGGCGCCGCCGCTCGACACGAGCCGCCTGCCGACGAAGGTCGGCCCCGGCCTCGCCGCAATCGTCCGCCGCGCGCTCGAGAAGGACCGCAATCGGAGGTTCCAGAGCGCGGATGAGTTCGCCGCCGCTCTGGCCGGACTCCGTCCGAGTCTCGAGGACCCGACCGATTCGCTTCCCACGACCGCCATGTCCGCCGCCACACGGTCGAATCGGTACGCCCTGGCGCTCACTGCGGGAATCGTCTTGACTCTGGCCGCGGGTCTGTTCGTCATCAAGCGGCGCAGCGATCATCCCAGGGCGGTGGTTCGGCCGCCGACTCCGGTGCCCACGGCGGTCGCCGCGATCCCAACCGTGTCCGCCCCCGACGACGTGGTCGTCGCGCCCCGGATTCTGGAGAATGCGACCCCTTCTCCCGCTGCCGAACGGATTGTCCCGACGAGGATCCCGGCCACGCATCCGCCGGCGCAGGCGGCCGCCGTGCCCCCGCCACCCCCCGCGGTGCAGGCGCCGCCGTCTCCCGCGCCTCCCGGGGAAGCCACTCCCGCGATGCCGAGGCTGCCGGATGGTTCCGAGATCACCGCGATGCGGCTCGGCCGGATGGTCGAAAACTGGACGGGCAAGCCTCTCGAACGCCGCGCCGAAGAGGCTGTGCGTCTCGCCTATCTCGTCCGGTACTACTCCAACACTCACGCCGGAGACTCCTTCGCGCAAGAGACGAAGCAATCTCTTTCGAAAGGTCTCAAGGAAGATGCCGAAGTTGCCCGAAGCAATCGGAGGCCCGCGATCGAAGCGAAATTCCTGGTTGCGCGGCTAGAGCTCGAGCCGACCGACGAGGAGTCTCTCCGCCGCCTCGGTGAGATTCAGAAGATGTTCGGGCGCCGCAAGGCGCGCCAGAATTAGAGAGCCTGCGAAGATTGGCTTAGCTCGGGAATGTGCCGCCCGAGTCGCCCGTCATTGCCCTTTGCGGCACGCGGCGGCCAGCCCTCAGAAGTATTCTCCCGGCCGCCGCTCGGAGTCGTCGTGCACAGCAACTCTCTCGTTTCACTTTTGTGTTTCGCGTAAGTGCTCGCCGACACGGCCGCCGCCTGGCGCCGGCGCCTCAGGCTCCTGGGCAAGCTTCGATCAGACGGCAAAGCGCGGCGGTGGGGCCGCCTCCCGGAGACGGCCGTGAGCGCAGAGGGGGCCACCGCGATCCGCGGGCTTCTCCCGGAGTCGGACTTGTCCGAGGGCGCATACGGCCACGGAACAACGCCGATCTTCTGGCGCTGCGCCCGAGGACCAGAGCGGCAGCCAGACGATGACCTCAACGGCCGGGCCGCCGCGTTCCGACGAGGGAGATGCCCGCCAGGAAGCCTCGGCGCGTGCTGACGAGAGGGCGGCCCAACACTTTGGCGTCTTGTCGCCGGCCTGCGTTACGCGTGGGGGCCGATCACGCCTTCTTCCGGCCAGCGGCGGGCATCACGAGGCTCTCCTCCGGCGACAGGGCGTCGATCACCTTGTACATCGGGACCTGCGTCGAGAGACCCTTCAGGGCGAAGTGGCCCATCTGCGCGCAGCGGTACCGAGTCTTCACCGCTTCATAGGTGGCCGGGCCGATGCAGATGTCTCCGGCCGACGCGACAAATTCCTCCATCCGCGCGGCCACGTTGACCGCGTTGCCCAGAACCGTGTAGTCCACGCGCCGTTCGGAGCCGACCTCTCCGACGATCGCCTCCCCGGTGTTCAGGGCGATCCGGACTTCGATGGGCGCCTCTCCCTTCTTCTCCCTCTCCTGGTTCCATTCGTTGACGCCGCTTCGGATCTTCAGGGCGGTCGAGACCGCGCGCGCCGCGTGGTCGGGCTGATCGATCGGGGCCCCGAAGAAGGCCATCACCGCATCGCCGATGAACTTGTCGATCGTTCCCTCCCGCGAGAAGACCGCGTCGGAAGCGAGCGTGAAGAATTTCGTCAGCAGCGCCGCCAGATCCTCCGCGGCCATCTTCTCCGACCAGGTCGTGAACCCGACGAGATCCGCGAAGAGGATGGTGACCGTCTTGGTCCTCGCCTTCTTCAGCGATCCCCCGGAGTCCCTGCCCGCGATGATCTCCTCGATGACCTGCGGCGAGTGGTAGCGCTCGAGACGTCCGCGGATTCGCTTGTCCTCTTCGACTCGCTCGTGCAGCTGCGCGCGCTCGATCGCGACCGCTGCGAAGTTCGAGAGGGCCGTCAGGAGATCGAGGTCTTTTTCGGTGAAGGTCCCTACGTGCAGAGGCGAGTCGACGTGGATGACCCCGATGACCGAGTCTCGGCTCCACAGGGGCGCGCACATCGCCGATCGGATCTGCTGCATCCGAATCGACATCCCCGCCTCGAAGCGTTCATCCGCTTGCGCGTCGGAGGTCAGGACGGCAACCTTCTGGCGGACCACCATGTCGACGATGGTTCGAGAGTAAGGGAGGCTACCGTCCGCCGTGATCCGCTGTTTTCCCTTCAGACGCGAGAGGCGGAGCGTCAGCGCGCCTCCTTCCTCCAGGAGGAGGAAGCCCCGGTCGACCGGAAGGTATTCGAAGATCAGGTCCATGACGGTCTGAAGAACCGTCTCGACGTCGTTGGCCGAGATCAGAGTCTTCGCGACCTGAACGAGGATCTCGAAGACCTTGTTCTTGTACGCGAGGTCGAGGACCGCGCGCTTGCGGTGATCGGTCGAGTCGGGAACGAGCTCGGGGATCTTCTCGAGGCCGAAGTCGAGATTGAATTCCGAGATGGGCCGGATACAAGTCGACGTCGAGTCGACCACGCGCTTCTCTTTGGGAAGGACCGTTTCCACCTCTTCGCGGAACCTCAGCAGGAACGTCCCGATCAGCGCGGAGT
Source organism: Thermoanaerobaculia bacterium (assembly GCA_036518075.1). Classification (GTDB taxonomy): domain Bacteria; phylum Acidobacteriota; class Thermoanaerobaculia; order UBA5066; family Gp7-AA6; genus DATDNV01. Next base: position 2,007 of record DATDNV010000642.1, on the reverse strand, counting down.
CTCCGTCGGCCACGGCGGATCGCGGCACCGCCTTGTCGTTGACGCGAATGCCATTGGTCGACTGGTTGTCGTAGATGATCCAGGACCCGTTCTCCCGCTTCAGGAACGCATGGCGGCGCGACACGGAGAAGTCGTTGAGGACGATGTCGTTGTCGTTGGACCGGCCGATGGTGGCTTCCGCCTTGGTCAGGTTGAAGACCTGCGGGCGACCCTCCGATTCGTACAGAACCTGCAGCATGCGAATCCAAAATTATAGAACGGAGCACGGCGTGAAAGCCGGCGCGCCGCGTCGGCGATCGACCGAACGATCTCCTATCGCTCGAGCGTGAACTGCACCCGCACGATTCGCCGCGAGGCCACGGGTCCTGCGCGGCCTCGGGCCGGCCGATAGCGCCACCGCGAGACCGCCTGGACCGCCGACTCCGAGACACCCAGGGGCAGACCCCTCTGGACCTGAATGTCGACGACGTGACCGCTCTCGTCGATCAGAACGTCGAGCACGACCGTTCCTTCCACTCCCGCGGAGCGGGCTGCATCCGGATACTTCGGCTCGACCTTCGATTCGAGAACCGCGGGACTCTCTTCTCCCGGCGGTTTCTCCGTCTCCTCCGCGTTTTCGCCTTCGGCCGGCGTCGGAGCCCCCTGGGGAAGATCGCTGACCGTCAGATCTTTCAAACCCTTGATCTTCTCCGCGACGATGGCGGGCCGGCGAGGATCCGGGGGAACGAGATCGACCTCGGACGAAGCGACGAAGGAGAGGCCGTCCGCGGATCGGAACGCGTAGTAGTCGTGATCGACCGCGTAAATCGAGATCGAGCTTCCCTGCCGCAGACGGCCCGCTCTCGGTGAAAGCGGAAAAGGAGCGAGCAGGATGTCGGTGTCCGCAACGACGACTCCCATCACCGGCGGAAAAGACAAGATCTTCGCCGCCCGTTTCTCCCGGGCGTCGCGATCCCGATCGGTCTCGACCGTTTCCACTGGTACGAAACCGTGGCGCTGCGAAGGAGCGCGCACTTCGATCCAACGGCCTCGTTGCCCGAGGACGGTCAGCCGCGTTCCGTGCGCCAGCCGCTCGAGCGAGGAAGCGCGAGGAGTCGGCTCCTGCTTCAAGTCGGCGTCGGCGGCGGTGACCGTGCCCTCCGACTCGACGGCCGGCGGCGGAGCGGGAGGCCGCCGTGGCCGGGTCGCGAGAAGAACCAGGAAAATTCCGAGCGCGACCGCAGCGGCCGCAAAGATCAGGCGCCGATTACGGATCAGGCTCTTGCGCAGCGAGCGAGGGCTCAAGCCCTTCCCCGCATTAGGCGCACCAGGAGCGCTTTTTGCGCGTGCAGGCGATTCTCCGCCTGATCGTAGACGGCCGAAGACGGCCCGTCGATCACCGCGGCCTCGACCTCTTCGCCGCGGTGCGCCGGCAGACAGTGAAGGAAGATCGCGTCCGATTGCGCCATCGCGAAGACCCGGGCCGTCACGCGGTACGGCTCGAATTTCGCGGCGCGCGCGGCGGCCTCCGACTCCTGGCCCATCGACGCCCAGACGTCAGTGTAGACCGCACGGGCGCCGCGGACCCCTTCTTCGACCGAGTTGGTGACGCGGACCTCGCCGCCCGTCTTCTGCGCGGCCTCCCGGGCCCACCCGACGACGTCGGGACGCGGCTCGAAGCCGGGCGGAGTCACGACGGTCACTCGGGATCCGAGCTTCGCTCCGGTCACCAGAAGGCTGTGAGCGACGTTGTTTCCGTCGCCGACGTACACGAGCGGGAATCCCCGAGTCGTCCCGAAGCGCTCGCGAATCGTCTGAAAGTCCGCGAGCGCCTGACACGGATGCAGGAGATCCGAGAGCCCATTGATCACCGGAACCGAGGCATATTTGGCGAGATCCTCGATCGTCTGGTGCGCGTAGGTGCGCGCCATGATTGCGTCCGTGTAGCGGGAAAGGACGCGGGCGGTGTCCGACACCGGCTCTCCGCGGCCCAGCTGCAGGTCGCGCGACGACAGGAACATGCCGAGG